>NZ_JBFJMY010000771.1:0-1005 GCF_041633695.1 Hydrogenophaga sp. | reverse complement strand
CCGCGTTCAGCCGCCGCATCCGCGCGCTGGAGGCCTGGCTCGGTGTGGCGCTGTTCGACCGCAGCCAGCAACCTGCCCGTCTGACCGAGGCCGGCGAATGGTTTCGCACCACCGCCGAAGAGGTGCTGGCCCGGGTGGCCCGCCTGCCGGGCGAAGCGCGTGCCGTGGCCGACAGCAGCGCCGCCACGCTGCGCCTGGCCGCCACCCACGCCCTGAGCTTCACCTTCTTGCCGGGCTGGCTGCGCGGGCTGGAAGCGCACACCCCCGTGGGCCCGGTGCAACTCATGTCCGACCTGCTGCAGCGCTGCGAAACCCTGCTGCTGCAAAACCAGGTGCAGTTGGCGCTGTGCCATGCGCACACGCAGGCGCCGGGCGCGCTCGACGCCGCCGCCTTTCCCTGGCGGCAAGTGGGTGAAGACCGGCTGCTGCCGGTATCGGCCCCCATCGGTGCGTCCAGTCGCCCGCGCCACCGGCTCGACGCCGCCCAACGCGGCAAGCCCATACCCTTGCTGGGCTACAGCGCCGAATCGGGCATTGGGCGCATCTTGTTCGCGGTGCATGGCAGCGCCTTGCACCGCCTGGGCGTGCAAACCGTGTTCACCGCCCACCTCGCCTCGGTGCTCAAGACCATGGCGCTTGATGGCAGGGGCATCGCCTGGTTGCCCGCCAGCCTGGTGAGCGAAGAACTGCGCCTGGGCAAGCTCGTGGCCGCTGGCGACGAGCACTGGGCCGTGGCGCTGGACATACGCCTGTACCGCCACCCCGAGCCCATGAGCGGCACCGCCGAAGCGATCTGGACCGCTGCCGGTCAGAGCGCCGACACCGGGTCTACGCGCCGCGTGTCGGCTGGCGCGCGTAGCTCACGGTGAGCATTTCCCACTGGTGGCCGTCGGGCTCGTTCCAGTACACCATGCGCCCGCCATGGTCGGTGTTGATCTGCCCATCCTGCGCACCACGCACCTGGCTGCGGTAGGCCATCCCGGCGCGCTGGATGCGCGCCAGGAT
>NZ_JBFJMY010000770.1:0-1011 GCF_041633695.1 Hydrogenophaga sp. | reverse complement strand
GGGCATCACCCTGGTCAACAGCACGGCGGTGTTGGTACTGTCGTACACACTGGGCGGCGTGCTGGCACCGGCTCTGGGCGCGGCGGCCCTGCAGTGGGCACCCACGCTGGGCTTTCCGGCGCTGCTGCTGCTCGTGGCCACAGCCGGTTGCGTGCTGCTGTGGCGCCCGCGCTGGCGCGCTGGATCGCCAACGCACTAAGTTGGCGGGCAGACCGCTCCTTCAAAAAACCAAGGACGTTATTTATGGCCATACCCTGGCTGATCGCGCTGAAAGTGATTCCCTGGGGCGACGTGATCGAACACGCGCCCAAGGTGTTGAACGCTGCCCGAAAACTGATGGACCGCCAAACCGAGCCCGCACAGCGCACAGCCGGCACCGCCATTGAAACGGCCAGCAGCGCACCGCCCAGCCTGGGCGAACTGCAAAACCGGGTGGTGGCCGCACAGCAAGACATCGAGCGCTTGGTGGAAACGCAGGCCGAACTCACCCGCACCGTGGCCGAACTGGCGGAGCAGAACGCGCAACTGGTGGGCGCCGTGCAGGTGCTGAGGCTGCGCACCCGCGTGCTGCTGACCGTGGCGGCCGTGCTGGCGCTGGCCACCTTGTGGCTGGCCTTGCGCTGACCAGCACCGCCATGGAGCACGACAGATGGATATCCGAACCGACGACCTTTCAGGCGCAGCCATCGCCGCCTTTCAGGAACAGCACCTGCAAGACATGCGGGTCACCTCGCCACCCGAAAGCAAACACGCGCTCGACCTGAACGGCCTGCGCGACCCCAGCGTCACGTTCTGGACGCTCTGGCTCGGCGAACGTATCGCCGCCTGTGCCGCCATCCAGGTGCTGGACGCCGACCATGTGGAACTGAAGTCCATGCGCACCGCCCACGACTTGCGGGGCCAGGGCTTTGCCTCCGCGCTGCTCGGGCACGCGATCAAACAAGCGCGCGCCCGTGGCCACCGCCGCATCAGCCTGGAAACAGGCACCCGGGCCTTCTTTGCCCCGGCGCG
>NZ_JBFJMY010000769.1:0-1015 GCF_041633695.1 Hydrogenophaga sp. | reverse complement strand
GGTGGGCGAGCAGATGGCGACGGCGTCGATGCTCGGGTCGACGAACACGGCATCGATGCTGGAGACCTCGGCGTTCAGCGTGTGCGCCAGGTCGGCGGCGGCGGCCGGCATGGCGTCACAGACGGACTTGAGGCGCACGCCCGGCTGTGCGGCGAGGTTGGTGGCGTGAATGCGGCCAATTCGGCCAGCGCCCAGGACGGCGACGTTCTTCATAGGAGTGGGTTCGGGTTGAGGGTTGGGGTTGGGAAAAAGGGCTCAACGGACCGCGGGGCTGCTGGGTCGGTATTCGAGTTCCATGCGGTAGGCGAGAGCAATGAAAAGGCATTGCGCCAGGGCCATGGTGCTGGAGAGGGCGCGAAAGCCGAACACGGCGCTCTCTTGCACCACCAGGGACATGTCGGCGACCTGGGCCAGTGCGCCCATGCGGCTGTCGGTGATGGCGATCACTGCCACGCCGGCCTGGGCGGCCTGGCGCGCGATGGCCATGGTTTCTTCGGCATAGGGGGCAAAGCTGATGGCCACCAACACATCGCCCTGGCGCATCCCGCGCAGTTGGCCGGTGTGCATGGCGCCGGTGAAGTCCACCAACTGCACCGGCTTGTCGGTGTGCTGCAAGGCGTAGGCCAGGTAGGTGGCCACGGGATAGGCGCGGCGCGCACCGGCCACCCACAGCGAGGGCGCCTGGGACAGCAAATCGACCGCGCGGTCGATCGGCAAGTTGGGCAACTGATGGCGCAGTTCTTCCAGCCCGGCCACGGCGCCGCCCACGAACTCTTGCGCGATGTCGGCGCTGGCTAGTGGCTGGTCGCTGCGCGCGACCGCATCGCGGATGCGGTTCTGGTAGCTGCGGCTGGGGGCGATCTGGGTCGAGAGGCCCGCGCGGAACAGCGCCTGCATTTCCGAGAAGCCGGAAAAGCCGAAATGTTTGGCAAACCGAATCACGGCCGAGGGTTGCACGCCGCAGTGATCGGCGATGTCCTGGATGCGCTCTAGGCCGACGTGATCGCGGTGCTGC
>NZ_JBFJMY010000768.1:0-1017 GCF_041633695.1 Hydrogenophaga sp. | reverse complement strand
GGCCGGATCAACGGGCACCATTCTGTACCCGGCACCCAATGCAGCTGGGTTGCTTGTGGCCATCCTCACGCACTCGCTGTTGGTCAATGGCACACGGGAGAGCGAGCGCAAGGCCCGCCAAACCGCTTCAGACCAGGCGCTGCTCCCTTACCAAGGCGCCATAGATCGTTTGAACTTCGATCAGCTTGCTCTGGACGTGCAATCCCGTCTAATCAGTGCCAACACCCAACCGGCGACGCCTCCACGCGTCGTATACCTGCAACCTCATTTTCGCGTGGCAACCGACCACCGCGTCATCGTTTTGGACACCGGCGTTCGCGTTCAAGATGCCGAGGCCGCAAGGCAAGTCCGGTTTGATGGAGTCGTTCAGGTCGTTTCGCCGCCCCGAGAGGGCGATGAACCGCTGACAAAATGGCTAGACAACGACGCTCAGCTTTTTCGGGATGCACTTGCGACGATGTTGAGTCATGCCGTAGATATCGCACTCAGAATCGGGAAAACGACAACGACGGAGCCCGCTCGGACTCAGCGCTATGTATTTGGCAACGAAGTCCGCATGGAAAGAGGGCAACCGCTTGCAACCGGCTGCGGGCGTGTCGTTTTGTGGACGTTGCGAGAATCTTGGATGTCTGTCCCAATCAGCCCTAGCGAACCTGCCACCTGCATCGATCGCTACCAAGTGGCCCAACCGTAGGCGCAAGCGGCGCAATCAAAGCAACGGCCGCAATTCCCGAGCCGCATCCAGCAGCAGCGGCATCAGCTCCTGCTGGAACCGGAGCGCCTCGAACCGGTCGGGCGAAGCCACTGCGTTGAGCGCCGCGACCGTGCGTCCCTGCATGTTGCGCAGCGGTACCGCCAGCGCCAGCACACCCAGTTCGTGCTCTTCCTGTGCGATGGCCATCGAAATGTAGACCGTCGAAAGGAGGCAAAACACAACCGTTTGAACGACGCATACCAAGATTCCAAGCGCGTACATCGGAATCGGTGCGAAGAACGGCACGAGCTCATGCACCATCG
>NZ_JBFJMY010000767.1:0-1021 GCF_041633695.1 Hydrogenophaga sp. | reverse complement strand
GTGGCGGGAGCCGTTCATGGGGCGGTATTCCTCGGTGTCGATCGGTACATGGGGCCTTTCCGCGTCAAAGCAAGGACGGTGCCACGCACTTTCGATCGCGAAGTTCGGCTATAATTCGCTCCGGTTTGCAGGCGCGTAGCTCAGCTGGTTAGAGCACCACCTTGACATGGTGGGGGTCGTTGGTTCGAGTCCAATCGCGCCTACCAATAAAATCAACAGGTTACGCAAGTTCTCTCTCGATTTTGTTGGCTCGTACGGAAAAAGTACGGAAATCAAAGTAGCCCCGCCAGGGGCTATTTTTTTGTCTGCACGCATCCTGCCTCGGGTTTTCCGTGCATCTCCCGGCTTCGCCGGGCCGCGCTGTACGTGCTGCGCATCGAGCCGACTGCGTCGTCTCGCCCCTTCGGCTTCCATCGCTGATGCCTCCGCGGCAAGGCCGCTGCGCGCTGCGCTTGCCAGTGCAGATGTGGTGCGTGATGGGCTGGCTTGCTGGCTCCCTTCATCCTTGCACACCGTTCTCGCGCTCAAGGTCTGCGCGTGCCTTGCACGCTGGCGTCCTGTCGGCCGTCTGCGAACCTGTGACCGCTGCGCTGCGGCGTGCCGGTTCCGGTCCCGGGCAATTCCGCCCGAGCAACCGGAGATGATCATGGAAGAGAAATCGCACGTTTCGCTGGAACAACATGCATGCCTGGTATGTGGCGTCAGCTTCGATACTGGCAGCATCCTGCTGGACAAGCGCCTGCGCGCGAGCATGAAGCGCTACACAGTGACGGGCTGGGGCCTGTGCCCTGAACACCAGAAGCTGTCGGATGACGGCTTTGTCGCGCTGGTCGAATGCGATCCGCAGCGCAGCGGCTCGCCGACGGGTAACGGTAATCTGAAGCCGGAGCAGGCTTATCGCACGGGACAGCTGGCCCATCTCAAGCGCCACGTGTTCGCTGCCGTGTTCAACGTGCCGATCGAGGCCAACCAGCCTTGCGTCTTCGTCGATCCGGGCGTGATCGAGCAGCTTCAGGCGATG
>NZ_JBFJMY010000766.1:0-1026 GCF_041633695.1 Hydrogenophaga sp. | reverse complement strand
GCGCCAGGTGGTGATTCGCGACCACCACGCAGACGTGTCCGTTGGTGCAAGCTGTGCAGCGAGTTCCTCTTCCAGCAGCGCCAGCGCAGCGCCGCAATCGGCAACCATCGGCAGGTCAACCTTCACAATTTTGTTGATCGAACCTGGGTCTATGTCGATATGGATTTTCTTCGCATGCGGTGCAAAATCCTTGAGCCGGCCCGTGATGCGGTCGTCAAAGCGGGCGCCGACGGCGATGATGAGATCGGCTTCATGCATCGCTAGGTTGGCTTCTACCGTGCCGTGCATGCCCAACATGCCGAGGAACTGGGGATCGCTTGCCGGATAGGCCCCCAAACCCATCAGCGTCAGTGTGCAAGGCGCACCCGTTGCCTGAACCACACGCGTAAAACGGGCACAGGCAGTTTCACCGGAATTGACCAAACCACCGCCGCCATAGAAAACGGGACGTTTCGCAGCGCGGATCATGGCGGCGGCCGTCTTGACGCGCTCGCGCGAAATCCGGTTCGCCAGCGGGACAACCAGGGCTGGTGCCCGCAGTGCGGGCTGCGGTTTGGACAACTGTTGCTGGAGGTCTTTAGGAAAATCAATGACCACAGGCCCGGGCCGCCCGCCCGCCGCCACGCTGAATGCCTTGCGCACCACGCCAGCCACCTCATCAACGGTTTTGATCTGGTGGTTCCACTTGGTGGCGGATCGGGTGAGGCCGACGGCATCGCACTCCTGGAATGCGTCGGTACCGAGCAGAAGCGAAGACACCTGGCCGCTGATGCAGACAATGGGAACCGAGTCACACAGCGCGTCGACCAAGCCCGAGATGGTGTTGCAGACGCCGGGGCCGGATGTCACCAGAACCACGCCGACTTTCCCGGTGGTGCGAGCGTAGCCTTCAGCTGCATGCACAGCGGCTTGCTCGTGTCGCACCAACACATGCTTCAACCGCGCGTCCTCGAACAAGGCGTCGTAGAGCGGCAATACCGCACCACCTGGGTAACCGAACAAGGTAGTCACCCCCATCTCAATCAG
>NZ_JBFJMY010000765.1:0-1033 GCF_041633695.1 Hydrogenophaga sp. | reverse complement strand
CTGGATGCCGCCGGGCAAGCCCACCAATACCTGGAGTACGGTAACTACTTCAACACCTGGCGCAGCCGCAACGCGCTGAAAATGTGGACCGGCTGGCCCACCTTTCCCATGGTGTTTGTCAAAGGCACGCTGGTGGGCGGCGCGCAAGAGTTGCGCGCGCTGATCGGTCGCGGCGAGTTGAAAACGCTGCTGGCTTGAGCGTGTTGTGAAGCTGATGGGGCGCGCGGATGGGCCCGCCGCCACGCGGTTTCGCCCAGGCGCGTTATGCCGACAGCTGGGGTGGTGTTTGCATCTGCTCGGGCGTGGTGAAGTAGGCCGCTGAAGCGCCCATGCGTTCGCGCGCTTGCGCCAGCTCGTGTTTGGCCACGCTGCGCAGGTGCACTTCGTCGGGCCCGTCCATCAGGTGCAGGGCACGGCCCCAGGTCCAGAAGTAGGCCAGCGGCGTGTCGGGCGACAGGCCCATGGCGCCGAAGATCTGCATGGCGCGGTCCATCACGCGGGTCTGCAGGCCGGCGGCCACCACCTTGATGGCGGCGACCTGGGCACGCACCGCTGCGGGCGTGGACCGTTCCGGGTGGTCGAGCAGCCAGGCGCAGCGCAACACCAGCAGGCGCGCCTGGTCGATCTCGATGCGCGACAACGCAATCCAGTCCTGCACGTTGGCGTAGTCCGACAGGTACTTGCCAAAGGTCTGGCGCTCCAGCGCGCGTTCGCTTGCCAGCTCCAACGCCAGCTCGCACTGGCCGATGGTGCGCATGCAGTGGTGCACGCGGCCAGGGCCGAGGCGTGCCTGTGCCATGGCAAAGCCTTCACCCCCGCCGCCCAGCAAATGATCGGCCGGCAGGCGCACGTTGCGGAACACGATCTCGCAATGGCCTTCGGGCGCGTGGTGGTGCACCACCGGGATGTTGCGCACAATCTCCACGCCGGGTGTGCCCATGGGCAACAGCAACATGCTGTGGCCGTGGTGTTTGTCGGGTGCGCTGTCCGAATCGGCATTGCGCGCCATCACGATCAGCAGCTTGCAGTTCGG
>NZ_JBFJMY010000764.1:0-1036 GCF_041633695.1 Hydrogenophaga sp. | reverse complement strand
GCGATGCCTGTGGCCCAGAAAAGCCAGTTCCACGGCGTCTCGGATGAACACCCAGTTGCGCCAGAGAGGTGGCTTGGTCCAGGGCACCGCGGAACCGGCTTGGCCGGGCCGCCAGTGCCGCCCCCTGGGGGGTGACGGCGAAGCCGGCGCGGGGGGGTTAATGGTGATGTCCGTGCGCGCCGTGCGCGTGGCCGTGGGTGCTTTCTTCGGCGCTGGCGGCACGTACTTCCAGCACCTTGAGCGAAAAGCGCAGCGTCTGCCCGGCCAAGGGGTGGTTGCCGTCCAGGTGCACGGTCGGGCCCTTGATCTTCACCACGGTGAAGACCTGCTCCTCGCCTTGTTCGTTGCGGCCCTGGAGCTGCCCACCGACCTTCACGCCCGGCGGGAAATCGCTCTTGGCAATGGTCTGCACCAGATTTTCATCGCGCACACCAAAGGCGTCTTCGGGTGGCAATTCCAGCGTGGTCTGGAAGCCGACTTCCTGACCTTCCAGTGCTTTTTCAATGCCGGGCAAGGTGTTGTTGTAGCCACCGTGCAGATAGGCGCGGGGCTCGGTACCGTCTTCCAGCACCTTGCCTTTGGCATCGGTGGCGCGGAAAGTCAGGGTGACGACGGTGTCTTTGGCAATCTTCATGCGGGTCTTTCGATCAGAGGTTCAACGCGGAGCCCGCACAGCGGACTTGGGGCGGAAAGCTTTGCAGACCGCGTCGTGGGTTTCGAGGTAGGGGCCACCGATCAGGTCAACGCAGTAGGGCACGGCAGCAAAAATGCCGTGCACCTGGGGTTTGCCGTCGGCATTTTTCAGGCCTTCCAGTGTTTCGGCAATGGCCTTGGGCTGACCCGGCAGGTTGATGATGAGGCTTTGGTCGCGCACCACCGCGACCTGGCGCGAGAGGATGGCGGTGGGCACGAAGGCCAGGCCGATCTGGCGCATTTGCTCGCCAAAGCCGGGCATTTCCTTGTGCGCGACCGCCAGCGTGGCCTCGGGCGTGACGTCGCGCAAAGCCGGGCCGGTGCCCCCGGTGGTGAGCACCAG
>NZ_JBFJMY010000763.1:0-1050 GCF_041633695.1 Hydrogenophaga sp. | reverse complement strand
TCCGTTCCTCGGCCTCGTTTCGCGTGCGCATCGCCTTGGCGCTCAAAGGCCTGACCTATGAGTACCTGCCGGTGCACCTGGCACGGGGCGACCACAAACTGCCGGCCTATGCCGATGTCGCAGCCGACGGCCTGGTGCCCTTGCTGGAGCTGGACGACGGCACCCGTCTGTCGCAGTCCATGGCCATCATCGAATACCTGGACGAGGCGCACCCCACGCCCGCGCTGCTGCCTGCCGACGCGCTGGGCAAGGCGCGGGTGCGGGCGCTGGCACAGTCCATCGCCTGCGAAATCCATCCGCTCAATAACCTGCGGGTATTGAAATACCTCACGCGCGAACTGAGGGTGGACGAGGAGGCCAAGAACACCTGGTACCGCCACTGGGTGCGCACCGGCCTGGAGGCTTTCGAGCGCCAGCTGGCGCAGGGCCCTGCATCGACCTACTGTTTTGGCGAGACGCCGAGCATGGCCGACTGTTGCCTGGTGCCGCAGATCTACAACGGCCAGCGCTTCAACACCTCTTTTGACGGCCTGCCGCGCACCATGGCGGCCTTCGAGGCCTGCATGAAGCTGGATGCGTTTGCGCAGGCGCATCCGTCGGCCTGTCCGGACAACGAAGCCTGAGCCGCGTGTCCTGGCCCACCGACTGGATCGTTCCCGACTGGCCGGTGCCCGCGTCCGTGCGGGCGGTGTTCACCACGCGCCAGGGCGGCGTGTCGGTGCCGCCGTTCGACAGCTTCAACCTGGGCGACCATGTGCGCGACGAGGCGCTGGCCGTGGGCGCGAACCGGGCGCAATTGGCCGAGTGCTTGGGCGCACGCCCGGTGTTTCTGAGCCAGGTGCACGGGACCGAGGTGCTGCAGCTGTCGGCCGACGCCGTGGACGCTTCGGTGGCCGACGCCTGCGTGGCCAGCGCACCGGGGCTGGCCTGTACCATCATGGTGGCCGATTGCCTGCCGGTTCTGTTTGCGCATCGCAGCGGAGCCGTGGTGGGCGCGGCCCATGCGGGTTGGCGCGGCTTGGCGGGTTCGGGTCCGGCCGCCGCGTCGGG
>NZ_JBFJMY010000762.1:0-1054 GCF_041633695.1 Hydrogenophaga sp. | reverse complement strand
TGTCCGGGTCTTCCTGGTCAAACCCCCGGCAGAAGTTGTCCACCGCGTTCATCTGCATCGCCTGCTTGCGCGCCTGGGTGATGAAGGCCGCCTCGTTGGTGCCGTCCGATGAAATCACCACCGCCGTTTTCAGAAAGGCCAGGCGCGCCATCAGCCCCATGTCGGGCGTGGCCTTGGTACGCTCCTGCGCCAAGCGTTCAACCAGTGCCGCCTCGATCCCCGCTTGGTATCGAATGCACGCCAGCTTCGAATGGCACACCACCTGCGCCTTGAAACCGTTGGGCAGGATGTTGTCTACATAGTGCTGCACGATGTCGCGTGATATCGCGTCGATGCGGTTCTTCGCTTCCAGAATATCGCCCGTGGCGCCGTATTTCTTTTTGATCGCCAGCAACTCCGCTTCGCTGCGCTCGCGGAATAAGTCTTCAAACGCGGTGTCGAAGGCGTGTTTTTCGCTCAACGCAGTGTCGGCTGTCTTGCCTTCGTACAAGATTTGCAGCGTGGTCCCGTCGTTCACCGAGTCCATGATCTTGTACTCGTCGATCCGTTCGCCAAAGCGCTTGTGGGTCCTCTTCTCGCCATGGCGTTCGGTGATCAGCGGCGTGCCGGTAAAGGCAATGCGCGTGGCGTTGGGGAATGCCTCAAACAGGTTGTCGCCCAGGTCCGAGCTTTGTGTGCGGTGCGCCTCGTCGATCAACAACACGATGCGTTCCGAGGTGTTCACCACTCCAAAGGTCTTGCCCGCTGGCATGGCCAGGTAGGTGCCCAGCGCTTCGGCCACGGTGTTGCTCAGCACCTGCTTGGGCTCCTGAAATTTGTGGACCATCACCATATTGATGTCCGAGCTGTCGCTGGACAGGTGTTGCCGCAAGTCCTGGCGGCTTTCGATCACGTTCACCCGGCCGCCGATCAGCGTGGCGGTGTCGGCGAGTTGGTTCTCCAGATCGGTGCGGTCGTTCACCAGCACGATCTTGTGGTCGCTCAGGTCGCGGCTGGCGCGCAGCATGCGCGCCAGAAACACCATGGTCAGCGACTTGCCCGAGCCCTGGGTGTG
>NZ_JBFJMY010000761.1:0-1059 GCF_041633695.1 Hydrogenophaga sp. | reverse complement strand
GCTGTGCAAAGCATTGCAAATTTCGTTGGCACATCCCAGTCAACCCACCGTGGTGGGGTGGCCTGCGCGCGCGCCGCAGGCCGTGCCGTGTTGCCACCGTCCTTGGAATGTTTCGAACAAGCCGTGGGTCTTGTGCCGACATTGGGTGCCGGGGGCGGAGAGCAGGACAGTGCCAAGTTGCCTTGGGGCTTTGCCCGGCGCCGGTTGGTGTGAACAGGTCCTAGTGCAGGGGTCCCACGCGCAGTCCACCCGAACGTTCTCCCGGTGCGCGACCGCTGGCGCGCCATGCCACCGCGATGTGCGCGGCACAGGCCCCTTGGGCCTGTCCAATTCGCACTTCGGACGCGGTTCTTCCTTTCGTCATTGCCGACATCTTTCAACACCCACAGGAGCATCCTCATGAACACCTTGCAACGTGCCATTGCCGTCCCCGTCATCTTGTGTGCGGCCACAGCAGCCATCGCCGCCGACAAGGTCAAGATCGGGTTTCTCGCCACCGCTTCGGGTGCTCCCACCATCGGCGTCTCCAAGGAAATGCGCGCCGGTTTTGATCTCGCCCTGAAGCAGATGGGCAACAAGCTGGGCGGCTTGCCGGTGGAGATCATCGCCGGGGACGACCAGGGCAATCCCGATATCGGAAAACAGGTGTTTGACCGCATGGTCAAACGTGACCGCGTGGATGTGGTCACCGGTGTCATGGCCTCGGGCGTGATCTACGCGGTTGCGCCACTGGCCTCGCAGCAGCAGGTGTTCTTCATCAACTCCAACGTCGGTCCACGCGATTTCGTGGCCGGCAAGTGCAGCCCCTTCTACTTCAACACCGGCTGGCACATTGAAAGCGTCAACGAAGCGCTGGGTCAGCACCTGAGCGCCAGCGGTTTCAAGAAGGTCTACATCATGGCCACGGGCGTGCCCGTGGGCCGTGAACACGTGGATGCCTTCAAACGCACCTACACCGGAGCGGTGGCGGGGGAAACCTATTTCAAGCCACAGACCTTGGACTTCAGTGCCGAGCTGGCGCAGATACGCGCGGCCCAGCCCGATGCGGTGTATGCCTTC
>NZ_JBFJMY010000760.1:0-1066 GCF_041633695.1 Hydrogenophaga sp. | reverse complement strand
TGATGGCGGGTCCGAACCGCTTCTGGGTGTTCAAGAACGACCCGGCGCATGAGTGGATGCTGGCGCCGACCTGAAGAACCGCTTCGGTAGAAAAGCCGGAGGATGTTCAGGGACTTGCAGGCGCTTGCCGACTGGCTGGCTGCACCGGCACGATCGCCGCGATCAGAGCCGTGCGCCGTGTTCGATTTCGTGGCGGTCCGCCGCTGCGTAAAGGTCTTGCGCAAACCGGGGGTCGCTGTCGAGCAAGTCGTTGGCCATGGCGCGCAGCTGTTCGGCCTCTTCAAACGGTGTCAGTGGCAGGCTGAGAGCCGCTGCCGTGCGACGCGTCCGCTGCGTCCACAGCGCAGAAACCCGTGCCAGCACCTGGGCAGCCCAAGAGGGCGCCTTGGACCGGGCGGGGACAAAAACGGAGAGGCCGGATTTTGAAAGGGTGACGCTGGACATGGTGCACTCCTGCAGTAAAAAATGTTGCGGTGCACAAAGTATAGGGTAAACCCTAGGTTTTTGCACGACGGCTTTTGCTTCGCCCCCGCTTCAGCGGGTCTATCGCCAGAAATGTCACAACACACCGCTGGGGCCAAAGCCGGTGGCAAAGCTTTGGCGCAGGTAGGTCACGAACACCGTGACCGCACGCGGCACATGTGCCGAATACGGGCGGATCGCATAGATCTGCTCGGCAAAAGCGCCCACCGGCTTCCATTGCGGCAACACCTGGACCAGTTTGTCCGCCTGCAAACTGCTCTGGGCGGAGAAGTCGGGCAGCAAGGCGATGCCCATTCCGCCCAGCGCGGCATCGCGCAAGGCCTCGCTGTTGTTGGCGGACAGAGAGCCGGAGATCTGGACCGTTGTGCGTTCCGTCCCCGGCCTTTTCGATGCGGGTTCCAGTGTCCAGGCTGGCGCGTCCTGGGTGCGCGGGTAGTGCAGACAGTTGTGCCGCGCCAGATCGCTCGGAACCTCAGGCGCGCCCTGGCGGCGCAGGTAGGCGCGGCTGGCCACCAGCACCGAGCGCGTGGCGCACAGCGTCCAGGCCACGTGGGTGTCGGGTGGGTTGGCGGTGTGGCGGATC
>NZ_JBFJMY010000759.1:0-1085 GCF_041633695.1 Hydrogenophaga sp. | reverse complement strand
AGTGCTGATAGCGACCGAGGAACAAGATAAGACCAATGACGGCAACGCCAGCCCCTGCGAGGTATCGCGCTGGCGATTGCGTGAGCATCCAGTCTCTATAGCTCAATGAGCCAGTGGTCGCTACAGCGAGTTCTGTGGCCAGCAGCGCACAAAGCAACAGGGCTACCGCGTCGCCCACCAGCAGGGACAGTTTTGCCAGCCGCGCTCGGCCGATACTGCCTTCCTGTGCCAGCCACGCTGGTGGCGTGTTCGTGTGAATTGGGCTCACGGTTTGGGGTTTCCCGCGCTGCATTGGGGCGCATGCGACCAGTACGCCTTGAACATGCTCATCCGATGTTTCAGGCCCCAAGGTAACCAACGCTCCAGACGTCCCAGGCGGTAGCCCAGCAGCTTGAGCACGGTGCGCAGCACGGCTGCCGGGATCGACCTGGGTGACCTCGCTGAAAGAAAATGCAGTTCGGACATCACAAATCGCATGCCTTCGCCGCTTGCGCCGCCAAACGCCTCCATCAACCAGGGGGAGCGAGCGTGGAAGACGCCCGTGTCGAAGTAGCGCTTGAATTCATCAGCAAAGCCGTAGTTGTGCGAGTGGTAAACGCAAGCCTGACACTCATACCTGATGGATCGGCCTGCCAACAACATCCGCGCGGTCACCGTTGTGTCTTCTCCCAGGATGACGTTGTCGGGGAACCCGCCTACAGCGGCCAGAGCACTCAAGCGATAGGCCGCAAACGAATTGGACAGGAAGCAGGCCTTGAAGCCAAGTACGTTGCGATCTTCCGGGCCAACAGTGCGTGATCGTGCTGGGTAGTTGAATGCTCGGGCGTGCTCGGCCACTGGCGTCGCGTCAGCTGCGGGCAACTGCCGCCCGAATGCAGCCCCGATACAAGAATCATCAAAAGCCGCGAGCAGCGCGGCCATGGCACCCGGTTCGGTCAGCAAGGCGTCCTGTGTCAGGCAGACCAGAAAATCGACACGCCCAGAAAAGTACTCCTCCCCCTTGCGACGCGTCCCGCCATGATTGAAGTCACGGCGATCAATGCCCATGACCGTAAAACCGGCCGAGCGCGCAATCTCCGCGGTGT
>NZ_JBFJMY010000758.1:0-1087 GCF_041633695.1 Hydrogenophaga sp. | reverse complement strand
GCAGCTCTTCGATTTTGCGTTCCAGCTCGGCTATCGGCTGCTCAAAATCGAGAAAATTCTTTTTCGCCAAGGTGTACTCCTGTGGTCTTGTAGCGACTCTTCAGGGCCTGCGCAGGGCAGACCACAAGGCCGTACCCCGTTCATCCGGGGCCATGCTTCAACGACGATCTGATTTCAATAGGCCACGGGGACCGGGTCCAGGGAGCGCCAAATATACCAAGTTGCCACACTGGCAAACGGCGCCCAGGTCGCAGCCACCTCGCGAATCTCGCTGCGGCTCACCGGTTCGCCCGAAAAATAGGCCCGGCTGATGCCATTTTGCAGGCCGATATCGTCCAAGGGCAACACGTTGGGCCGCCTCAGGTGGAAGATCAAGAACATCTCGGCGGTCCAGCGGCCAATGCCACGGATGGCCACCAGCTCACCGATGATGTCGTCGTCGGCCATATCGGTCCATTGGCCGACGTGCAGTTGGTTGTTCGCGAAGTGCAGCGCCAGATCGACCAGATACTCCACTTTGCGTGCCGACAGCCCAGCGGCGCGCATATCGTCCACCTTGAGCTTGAGCACCTGGGCCGGCACCATCTGCCGGGGCAGTTGCTCGAACCGGTCCCACACCGATTGCGCCGCCTTGACCGATATCTGTTGGCCGACGATGCTGCGCGCCAGGGTCACAAACGCGTCGCCCCGCGACTGCAGGCTCACACCCGGGTGCTTGGGGATGAGTTTTTTCATCACCCGGTCGCGCTTGACGAGGTGTTTGCAGGCCTCGGCCCAATAGGCCGGGGCGTCTTCGGACAAACCGGGGAAAACGGAGGTGGCGGCCATCAGCTGCGCTCCCAGGTGGTGCCAGCCGCACTGTCTTTGAGAACAATGCCTTGCTCCAGCAGCACCTGGCGGATGCGGTCGGCTTCGGTGAAGTTTTTCGCCAGTTTGGCGGCCGTCCGCTCCTCGATCAAGGCCAGCACACCGCTCGCGTCCTGGCCACTGCCCGCCTGCAAGTACGCCGATGGAGGCAATTGCAACAAACCCAGAACGCCCCCCAACGCCTTCAGCACTCCAGCCAACACCGGATCTCGGCTCCGAT
>NZ_JBFJMY010000757.1:0-1094 GCF_041633695.1 Hydrogenophaga sp. | reverse complement strand
TAGTTTTTCATTGTCTTGGCGAAGTTTTTACTTTTCCTGTCATCCGACACCTCAAGTATCGATATTCCCCGCGCGCAAAGCATTGGCTTCGATGAACTCCCGGCGCGGCTCCACTTCGTCGCCCATCAGCATGGTGAACACGCGGTCGGCTTCGATGGCGTCGTCGATCTGCACGCGCAGCAGGCGGCGCACGGTCGGGTCCATGGTGGTTTCCCAGAGCTGGGCCGGGTTCATCTCACCCAGACCCTTGTAGCGTTGGCGGCTGGTGGTGCGTTCGGCTTCCGAGATGAGCCAGCGCATGGCCAGGCGGAAGTCGCTGACTTTTTCTTCTTTTTGTTTGTCGCCTTCGCCGCGCATCACCTTGGCGCCATCGCCCAGCAGACCCCGGAAGGTCTCGGCGGCGGTGGCCAGGGCGGCGTAGTCGGCGCCGTGCACAAAATCTTGCGTGAGCACGCTGCTCTTGACGTTGCCGTGGTGGCGGCGGCTGATGCGCAGAATCGGTTTGTCGCTGCGCTCGTCGAACTCGGCGGCCACTTCGGCGGGGACGCCGGTGCTGGCGAGTTCGCGCAGTTTTTGCTGCAAGGCCACGGCGCTGACCTCGGCCTGCTCCACGTTGTCGAGGTTGATGGACACGCCGTCGGCTATGGACCTCAGGGCTTCCGCGTCCATGAAATTGGAGAGGCGGGCGATCACGTTTTCGGCCACCTGGTGCTTGCGTGCCAGTTCACCCAGGGTGTCGCCTTCGAGCACGGCGTTGGTCGCGCCACCGGTTGAAACCTTGGCGTCTTTCAGAGCGATGCGCAGCAAGAAGCCGTCCAGCGCCGGGCCGTCTTTCAGGTACAGCTCTTCCTTGCCGGCCTTCACTTTGTAGAGTGGCGGCTGCGCAATGTAGATGTGGCCGCGCTCCACGAGCTCGGGCATCTGGCGGTAGAAGAAGGTGAGCAGCAGGGTGCGGATGTGCGCGCCGTCCACGTCGGCGTCGGTCATGATGATGATCTTGTGGTACCGGGCGTCCTCGAGGTTGAACTCGTCCTCCCCGATCCCCGTCCCGATCGCCGTGATGATGGCGCGGATCTCCTCGTTCGACAACACCT
>NZ_JBFJMY010000756.1:0-1097 GCF_041633695.1 Hydrogenophaga sp. | reverse complement strand
CACAAGATGAAAGAGCAGCGCGGCGCGCTGGCCGAAGACAGCGCGCGCAACGACAACTTCCGCGTCAAACGCTACATCGCCAAATACACCATCAACCCAGCGATTGCGCACGGCATCGCCCACATCGTCGGCTCGCTCGAAGTGGGCAAGTGGGCCGATCTGGT
This sequence comes from Hydrogenophaga sp., assembly GCF_041633695.1. Taxonomy (GTDB): domain Bacteria; phylum Pseudomonadota; class Gammaproteobacteria; order Burkholderiales; family Burkholderiaceae_C; genus Hydrogenophaga. The sequence goes on along the minus strand of NZ_JBFJMY010000756.1, from coordinate 933 downwards.
GGTGTGGAAACCGGCCTTCTTCGGCGTCAAGCCTGCCCTGGTGCTCAAGGGCGGCACGATCGCGCTGGCCGCCATGGGCGACCCGAACGCCTCCATCCCCACGCCACAACCGGTGCACTACCGGCCCATGTTCGGCGGTTTTGGCGGTTCGATGGCCAAGAGCAGCCTCAGCTTCGTGTCGCAGGCCGGCCTGGCCGCTGGTGTGGGCCAGCGCTATGGCTTGCACAAGCAAACGGTGGCGGTGCAGAACTGCCGTGGCATCACCAAGGCGCAGATGGTGCACAACCACTACCTACCCAAGATGGAGATCGACCCGCAGCGCTACACCGTGCGCGCCGACGGGCAGTTGCTCACCTGCGAACCCGCCACCAGCCTGCCCATGGCACAGCGCTACTTTCTGTTCTGAACCGCACCAAGGTATCCATGCGCCAGGCTTCCAAACTGATCGCGCAAGGCCAAGGCCTTGCACCCGCGCTGCTGCGCCGCGCACCCACGCTCGAGCTGGACTGGGACCTGCGCCAGAAAAGCCGTTTCGACGCCCTGGCCTCGGACGGCGAGCGGGTGGGCGTTTTCTTGCCCCGTGGCACGCTGGTGCGCGGTGGCGACGTGCTGGTGACACAAGACGGCGCCTTGCTGCGCGTGGTGGCCGCGCCCCAGGCGGTGCTGCGCATCACACCCTGCACCGAACACCACCACACCGACCCCGCCTTTGACCTGATGCGCGCCGCCTACCACCTGGGCAACCGCCACGTGCCCATCGAACTGAAGCCGGATCACTTGAAAATCGAACCCGACCATGTGCTGGCCGACCTGTTGCGCGCCATGCACCTGACCGTGCGCGAAGTGAACGAGGCTTTTGAACCCGAAGGCGGCGCCTACGCCTCGCACGCCAGCGGACACGGGCACAAGCACGCCGATCACGATCATGGCCAT
>NZ_JBFJMY010000755.1:0-1118 GCF_041633695.1 Hydrogenophaga sp. | reverse complement strand
TTCGTATGTTTGAGTTCAGCGGCGGATTCAACCGGTCGACGCAACAGTCAGGTTGAACATCTAAGTGGTTGTGTGGGGGCAAAGGTTTTCGCGTGGACTCTCATTCAATTGTCTCGCGATCGCGTTGAGCTGAAGTTGTAGGAAACCCGAGATATCCATGCCCCTGAACACGCACCCCCACGCTCAGAGACGAAGCCCCACGCAAATCTTCAAGGATGTTCTGCGCTGGCGTGCACTTCGGTGATGCGCTTTTCGCGCCGCACCAGGTAGATGCCGCTGCCGATGATGATGGCGGCGCCCAGCCAGGTGTGGGCTTGGGGCAGGGTGTGCCAGAGCACCCAGTCCAGGCCCACGCCCCAGGCCAGGGCGGTGTATTCGAACGGGGCGACCGCCGATGCCTGGCCGTGCCGAAAGGCTTCGGTGATGGCCAGTTGGCCGCCAAAGCCGGTGAGGCCCAGGGCCAGCAGCAGCGGGGCGTCGCTGCTGTCCACCGCCACCCAGTCGGGTGCGGCCAGCGCGCCCGCGCCCAGCACCACAACCACCATCATCCAGAGAATCAGGCTCTCGCTGCTGTCGGTGCGGCTGGAGAGCCGCCCGGCGATGGCCGCCACGGCGTAACAGGCGGCGGCGCCCAGCACGGCCAGGCCACCGACGGTGAAGAAACCGGCCTGCAGGTCCTGGCCGCGCGGTTGCAGCGCGATCAGCACGCCCACGAAGCCGATGGCAACGGCCCACCAGTGCGCGGCGGGCACCCGTTCTTTCAGAATCGGGACCGAGAGCACCGTGATCAGCAGCGGGGCGATGAAGAACAAGGTGTAGGTGGCGGCCAGCGGCAATGAGCGCACGCCCAGGGTGAACAGCGACAGCATGACGATGCCCAGCACGCCGCGCAGCAGGTGCAGCGGCCAGCGCACGCGCCACACCGTGTGCCAGGCGCGCCGCCAGCTGATGTAGGCCAGCACCAGCGGCAAGCCGGTGAGGCCGCGCAAGCAGGCGATTTGCAGCACCGGGTAGCGCGCCGATAGTGCTTTGAGCACCGCGTCCATGAAAGCGAAGCAGCCCACGGCGATCACCATGGCGACGATGCTGCGCAGGTTGCCGGTAGATGGTTGCGTGGT
>NZ_JBFJMY010000754.1:0-1120 GCF_041633695.1 Hydrogenophaga sp. | reverse complement strand
GTGCATCCACGTCAAATTGAGTGCGGCAATCACCTCTTCACCTGCCCAGATCGGCACGGCAATCGAGTCTCGGTCGTCGTTCCACTCTCGGCGAGTTTGGTCAAAGTGCCCACCAAAGTCAGGGGTCCGGTGCCCGTACCCCAACCGCCTTGTCTCGTCGAGCAAGCGCTCCACCATCGCGGGCTTGCGCGCCATGAAGTTGCCGGGCTCGTTGCTGACTGTCAAACGTTGCAGCATGGCCTGACGCTCGCTGTCGCTGCAGAACGCGATGTAGGCCCGGCCCGACGCCGATCGCAGCATGTTGATGCGAAAGCCGATCGGACCCACCGGCACATGCGAGAAGTACGACTTTGGTCGATTGGTTTCGACCACCTCCATGCAATCCAGGCGCGGAACGGCAAGCACGGACGGCCAGTTGACTTTGCGACACAGCCGCTCCATCACCGGTGCCGACACTTCGACCAAGTAGTTCTCGTCGCTCAGCTGCGGGGCGCGGGGCTGCAGCGTGTGGCTGGCCATATAGGCGCCGTCGGCCAGGCGTTGCCAGACCATGCCACGCTTCTCAAGCGTCACGATCACTCTCGTCAACGTGGCCTTTGGAAGGCCGGTTGCGAGAAACAAGTCGTGCAAGCTGGCAGCGCGTGCCTGGTGCAATTACGTCAACACCTCGAGACCTCGGTCCAGTGCTCGGATGGTCTTGACTTTGTATTCGCGCATGCTTTTGCCGTGGTCTGGTGGGTTTCACCAGGAGAAAACTTGATGGGTGATGCTACCCGGAAAAGCCGGGGGTCGCCAATACTTTGCCCATACCCGGAGTGCGAAAAATCGGGAGATACGACACCGACAGGAGACAAGCATGCGCTGGCCACTTGGCCCGGTGCGCTATGGCTCCTGCGCAACTGCTCGGCCAAAGCCGCGCCAACAAGGAGCCATGTTCATGAGTTTTTCCCACGAAGACGTGCAACGCCTGCTGCAACTGCTGGACAGCTCGCATTTCGACGAAATGCATCTCGAAGCAGAGGGCGTGAAGTTGTCGCTCCGCAGAGGCGGTGCGAGCACCAGTCCCGCGCCCGTGGCGCCCTTGTCGGTGCCGGTCCCTTCGGCTTCCCTACAAAACCCG
>NZ_JBFJMY010000753.1:0-1122 GCF_041633695.1 Hydrogenophaga sp. | reverse complement strand
GAGCCGTTTCTGGCCTGCCGTTCACAAAGCATCGACTACGCGGTGATGGAACACCACGCCAATGTGGCGGTGGTGCCCTTTCAGGGCCAGTGGAGCGACGTGGGCAGTTGGAACGCCGTGGCCGATCTCACACCGCCCGACGACGAAGGCAACCGCATCCACGGGCATGGCCATGCCTTGAAGGCCAAGAACACCTTCATCCACGCCCCGGGGCGCACGGTGGTGGCACTGGGCACGCAAGACCTGCTCATCATCGACACGCCCGACGCCTTGCTGGTGGCCCAGCGCGACCACGCCGAACAGGTGAAAGACGTGGTGGCCCACCTGACCCGCCACAACATTCCCGAAGCTGCCATGCACCGCCGGGTGGCCCGCCCCTGGGGCTGGTACGACAGCGTGGACATGGGCGAACGCTTCCAGGTGAAACGCATTGGCGTGAAACCCGGCGCCAGCCTCAGCCTGCAAAAACACCACCACCGTGCAGAGCACTGGATCATCGTCAAAGGCACGGCCGAAGTGACGCGCGGCAAAGAAGTGTTTCTGCTCTCGGAAAACCAGTCCACCTACATCCCGATTGGTGAAGTGCACCGGCTGCACAACCCCGGCAAGATGGAACTGGAAATGATCGAAGTGCAATCGGGCGCCTACCTGGGCGAAGACGACATTGTTCGGCTGGAAGACAGCTACGGACGCACCGGCTGACAGCACGAAACCGCCAAAGGGCACCGAGGAAGAACGGCCAACAAACCGTTTGCCAAACCAGGAGCTACAGCCGCCACCCGCGAACAAGCCCGCCCCGAAGATCCACTTGAACTGCAAAAAGCACATCTGAATTCATGAAGCGCTCCTTTGAAACCATCTCCATCGTCGGCCTGGGCTACATCGGCCTGCCCACCGCCGCCGTATTTGCCAGCCGCAAGATCCAGGTGATTGGCGTGGACGTGAACCAGCACGCGGTAGACACCATCAACCGCGGGCAGATCCACATCGTGGAGCCCGACCTGGACATGGTGGTGCACGCCGCGGTGCAAGAAGGCTACCTGCGCGCCACCACCCAACCCGAAGCGGCCGACGCCTTTTTGATCGCCGTGCCCACCCCGTTCAAGAGCGGCCCCACCGGCG
>NZ_JBFJMY010000752.1:0-1123 GCF_041633695.1 Hydrogenophaga sp. | reverse complement strand
GCAGCGCTGGGGCCAGGCGGTGGTGCCGGTGTGCGAGGCCTTGCCCGGTTTGAACCACTTCAGTGTGATGGACGCTCTGGTGCAACCCCAACACCGCCTGCACAAGATGGCGCGGGCGTTGCTCGGCGTGTGAGCCGCCCCGCGCGCGGCGGGCGTGTTTACATCAGCAGGTGTTCGCCCGCGTTGTCGCCGCCCAGGGTCACGTAGTTGACCTTGCGGATGTCCATCAGCTTGCGCCCGCCGGCATAGCTGATCGAACTCTGGATGTCCTGCTCCATCTCGGTCAGCGTCTCCGCGAGCTTGCCCTTGATCGGCTCGAGGATGCGCTTGCCTTCGACGTGCTTGTATTCGCCCTTGTTGAAGTCGCTGGCCGAGCCGTAGTACTCCTTGTACAGCACGCCATCCACCTCCACCGTCTGGCCCGGGGATTCTTCGTGGCCGGCGAACAGCGAGCCGATCATCACCATGGACGCGCCGAAGCGCACGCTTTTGGCGATATCGCCGTGGCTGCGTATGCCACCGTCGGCGATGATGGGTTTGGTCGCCACGCGGGCGCACCACTTGAGCGCCGAGAGCTGCCAGCCGCCGGTGCCAAAGCCGGTCTTGAGCTTGGTGATGCAGACCTTGCCCGGCCCCACGCCCACCTTGGTCGCGTCGGCGCCCCAGTTCTCCAGGTCGATCACGGCCTCGGGCGTGGCCACGTTGCCCGCGATCACAAAGGCCATGGGCAGCTTTTCCTTCAGGTAGCCGATCATGTTCTTCACGCTGTCGGCGTGGCCGTGCGCGATGTCGATGGTGATGTATTCGGGCGCCAGGCCTTCGCCGACGAGTTGATCGACCGTAGCGTAGTCGGCCGCTTTCACGCCCAGTGAGATCGAGGCGAACACGCCTGCTGCGCGCATGTCTCGCACAAACTGCAGGTTGTCCAGGTCGAAGCGGTGCATCACGTAGAAGTAGCCGTTCTGCGCCAGCCAGACGCACATGGGCACGTCCACCACTGTCTTCATGTTGGCCGGCACCACCGGCAGGCGGAATTTGCGCCCACCCAGTTCCACCCCTGCGTCGCATTCCGAACGGCTTTCCACGCGGCATTTGCGTGGCAGCAGCAACACGTTGTCGTAGT
>NZ_JBFJMY010000751.1:0-1128 GCF_041633695.1 Hydrogenophaga sp. | reverse complement strand
TATGCGTGGGCTGAGCTTGACGGTGCCGTCGGGCCCACCCTGCGCCATGCGCAGCCGGGCCCGGCCGCCGGACTTGTCCAGCACCAGCACCTGGCCCGGATAGATCAGGTGCGGATTGCGGATCTGGTCCAGGTTCATGCCCCAGAGCTCGGGCCAACGCCAGGGGCTCTTGAGGAAAATCCCGGAAATCGCCCACAGGGTATCGCCGCGCTTGATGGTGTAACTGTCTGGCGCGTTGGGCGCCAATTCGGACAGTGGCACGCCGTTTTGCGCCACCTGGTTGGCGGTGGCGCGTTGGCCGGGGGTGATGGGGTAATTTTGTGCCCAGGCGTTGCTGGCCAGTGCGGCGACGAGCGCGGCGGCGGCCCAGCTCAGTGAGCGCAAGCGGGGCTGAGCAAAAGCGGCGGTCGGGCGGTTTTTCATCGGCATGTATCGGGCCCCTGGGTGCGGTCGTTCACTTGGCCGCTGCCGATGCCCTGAAACGGGACGCAAAGGCAATGCGCGGCGGCGTTTTTATCTTCACAATTCGCATTTGATTTTGCCCCCAAGCCCTTGATTACGCAATGTATATGGGCATTGGGGTCTGCGCCAGTGCGCAAAAGTAGCGAAAATAGCCACAAACCGAGCAGACGTGTCGCGGCCCCACGCCACACAGCTGTTTGGGTGTGCCTGTGGTGGGGCATGCGCCCATTTCGCCACCTTCTCCCTACCTTTTTGCTGATCTATCCCTATGACCGCGCCGAATTTGTTGCCCATTCTTTGTTACCCCGATCCGCGTCTGAACACGGTGGCCAAGCCGGTGCAGGCGGTGGACGAGCGCATCCGCGAGCTGATCTTGCGCATGACGGCCACCATGTACGAGGCCAACGGCATTGGCTTGGCTGCGACCCAGGTCGATGTGCACGAGCGCTTGATCGTCATCGACGTGAGCGAAGAGCGCAACCAGCCCATGGTGCTGATCAACCCGGTGATCGAGTGGGCCAGCCCGGAAAAACGCCGGGGTGAAGAGGGTTGCCTCTCGGTGCCCGGCATTTACGACGGCGTGGAGCGCTCGCTGGCGGTGCGGGTGCGGGCGCTGGACGGCGAGGGTGTGGAGCGCACCATCGAGGCCGAGGACATGCTCGCGGT
>NZ_JBFJMY010000750.1:0-1134 GCF_041633695.1 Hydrogenophaga sp. | reverse complement strand
GGCGGTGTACGCCCGCCGGGGCCGACCCTCGGTGCCGCCGGAGATGCTGCTCAAGGCCTTGCTGCTGCAAATCCGGTTCTCCGTCCGCAGCGAGCGCCAACTGGTCGAGGCCATCAACGTCAACCTGCTGTCCCACTGGTTCGTGGGCCTCAACATCGAAGTCAAGATCTGGGACCACTCCACCTCCAGCGCCAACCGAGAACGCCTGTTCAACGAAGACCTGGCTCGCGTCTTTTTCGAGCGCGTCAAGCTCAGCACCCAGGGGGGCAGGCTCGCCAGCGACGAGCACTTCAGCGTGGACGGCGCGCCTATCGAAGCCTGCGCCTCCCACAAGAGGTTCAAGCGTAAGGACGATGATCGTGGCACCCGCCCGGGCGTAACCCCGAGGTGGACTTCAAAGGCCAGGAGCGCTGCAACGAAACCCACGAGAGCAGCACGGACGCTGACGCCCGGCTGTTCAAGAAGAGCCTGGGCGACAAGTCCCGCCTGTGCCACATGGGACACATCCTCATAGAGAACCGCAACGGGTTGATCGTGGACGTCGAGATCACCCACGCCAGCGGCACCGCCGAGCGTGAGGCGGCGCTGGCGATGCTCCAACGACGGGGCAGCAGAAACAAACGGGCCACGGTCGGTGCCCACAAGGGTTACGACAGCAAGGCCTTCATCAAGGGCTGTCGCCGACTCTTGGTCACACCCCAGGTAGCAGCCAAGGACAAGCATCCGGCGGTGGATGCCCGAGTCACACGGAACGAGGGCTACAAGACCAGTCTGAAGGTGCGCAAGCGCATCGAGGAAGCCTTTGGCTGGATCAAGACGGTGGGCAGCCTAGTCACGCCCAAGCTCATCGATCAGGCCAAACTGAGCGGGCAAGCGCTGCTGTGCTTTGCCACCTACAACCTGGTGCGCATGGGCAGCATCGGAGGCTGGTGGGACGCGCATCATGCGTGAGCCCTGGGATACGTGCGCCCGAAACGGGCGAAGTGGCCTGCAAACAGGCCGAAATGGCCATAGAAATCGCTTCGCGGACGCGCCCAGGTGGCTCACCTCTTCGAAATCAGCGTCCGTAACCAGTTCAATGAGCACTTTTTCAACGGCCTGCTAGATGATATACAACCAAAACATAGATCTCCT
>NZ_JBFJMY010000749.1:0-1138 GCF_041633695.1 Hydrogenophaga sp. | reverse complement strand
TCGGGGCTGGCACCCACCATGGTCAGCATGTCCAGACTGGTTTCTTCTTCCACCGCCGTCATCAGCTCGGCTTGACGGATGACGCCGATGAAACGCCCGCCGATATTGACCACCGGCAGCGCCGTGATCGGGTGTTTTTGCAGGGTTTCGACCACGTCTTCGCGCGGATCGAGATCGCTCACAAAGGCCACCACGCTGCGGGTGATGTCGGCCAGCGGCAACTCGCGCGCCGACAAAGCCAGGTCTTGCACCTCGACGCGGCCGGTGAGGCGGCCATCGTCGTCCACCACGAAAAGTTCGCGCAGGCCGTCGCGGCGGATCAGGCGCAAACGCTCCACCGCTTCGGCCACCGTCATGCCGGTGCGCAGCGGACTGACGCGCGGGTCCATCAGGCGTCCGGCGCAATCTTCGGCATAGGCCAGCAAGCCACTCAGCTCCTTGGCCACTTCGGGGTCCAGGCGCCGCAACCAGGCGGCACGCGGTTCGGCGTCGAGCTGGGTCAGCACCGCCACCGAGACCACGGGTTCGGCCTCGGCCAGCAAATGCAGGGCCAGGGCTTGCGGCAGTTGTTCCAGCACGTCGAGCGCGACATCGGCACTGAGCGCCTGCCAGGCGCGCAAGCTGGCGTGCGGCGGTTGCGCGGCGATCAGTCCCGCCGCCGTGGCCGAGGGCATGGCTTCGAACAGGCGCGCGGCCTCAAACGGGTAGTCGAGCAAAAAGCGGTGGCTCAGCGCCGCTTCGGCCGGTGCCAGTGCTTCAGTGCCCATGCCCATTCCCGTCGTGCTCCTGTTCCCGCTGCGGCGCAGCGCCCAGCACCGGCGGCACCGAAGGCAACAGCCCCAGCCCGACCCCAACCATGCCCGACAGCGTTTGCCAGTAGCCACGCACCAGCACGGCGGGCAAGGTGGACACCGCCGCGTCGGCCAGCGGCATCGGCAGGCTGCGGCGCAGCGCACGCGCCAGTGCATCGCGGGTCATCACGCCCACCAGGCGCTCACCCGGCTCCACCACCGGCAAGGCCGAGGCCTGCTCCCAGCCTGGGTGCGACGCCGTGCCGGCCAGCGCCGCGTGCGCCATCAGCACCGCGCCGGGGCTGCGCATCAGGCTGGACAAGCTGGTCGCCTGCGGCGCGCGCAAC
>NZ_JBFJMY010000748.1:0-1142 GCF_041633695.1 Hydrogenophaga sp. | reverse complement strand
CACCCTCGTGTCGACCGGCAGCTGCACGCCCCCATGGCCCACAGCGGGCGGTGGACAGATCGTGGCCGACTTCGGGCCACTGGGGCAGGTGCGCTTGGAATTGACGAATCCCCAGGTCCGCTGATCCACTGATCGACCTGCGGGCGCATCGGGCCGCCCCAGACCGATGCGCACCGGTGCGCCGCACATGGCGCACCTCGTAGGCACACCGGCGTGCGCCCGTCTTCACGTCACTGTGCTGCTGGTGCGGCAGGCGCCGCGACCGCTTCGTTGTGCCCGATCCACGCAGCGACCCACACACCCAAGAAGCCATCGATTTCGCCAAGCCGCATGCAGCACACGTGCACCACCCAATTAACTGAGTAGTACTCACCAATTGATATTTAAAAGCACCATGGAGATAAGCGTTTACCCCAGTACCGCCGGACAAACTCCGGCAATATCATAAGTGAGTGTGACTCAGTTTATGCCGTCAAACGGCAATTGGGTCGTGTATTGAGTACCACTTTGGGAAAGACAGCCATGAAGCCAGTATGGGTTGGGGGTGTGGGGATGCTGCCGTTCAGGAAGCCGGGCGACAGCCTGCCCTACAACGACATGGGAGCGAAGGCCGTGCGCATGGCGCTGGCCGATGCCGGTATTGAATACGCCGACGTGCAGCAGGCATACGTGGGCTATGTGTACGGGGACTCCACCAGCGGCCAGCGCGCTCTGTACGAAGTGGGCAAGACCGGCATCCCGGTGGTCAACGTCAACAACAACTGTTCCACCGGCTCGACCGCGCTGTTCCTGGCGCGCCAGGCGGTGGCCAGCGGCATGGTGGACTGCGCCCTCGCACTGGGCTTTGAGCAAATGCAGCCCGGCGCGCTGGCCATGCACTGGCAGGACCGGCCCAATGCCTTTGGCGTGTTCGACGAGGTCTGCGACCAAGTGGCCGGCGGCCCGGGCCTGCCGCTGGCGCTGCGCTACTTCGGCGGCGCCGGCAAGGAACACATGGACCGCTACGGCACCAAGCTGGAGACCTTTGCCAAGGTGCGCGCCAAGGCGAGCCGCCACGCGGCCAAGAACCCGCTGGCCCTGCTGCGCAAGGAACTCTCGGCCGACGAGGTGATGGCCTCGCCCGCGCTGTGGCCCGGCGTGCT
>NZ_JBFJMY010000747.1:0-1155 GCF_041633695.1 Hydrogenophaga sp. | reverse complement strand
GGCGCCACGCGCGGCGCCATTCTGCCGATCGCCGCGCAAAAGCCGGCACTGATGGCGATTGCCAACCGCAGTGCCGACAAGGCCCACCTGCTGCGCCACGACTTCTCGGCGCATGCCCGCTTGCAGACCGGTGGTTACGAAGACTTGCAGGGCGAGCGTTTTGACATCGTGATCAACGCCACCTCCACCGGACTGTCGCAAGCGGAGCTGCCGATCGAAGCCCGCGTATTCGCCCCCGGCGCGCTGGCCTACGAGATGGTCTACGGCAAGGGACTCACGCCGTTTCTGCGGCAAGCGCAGGCCGCGGGCGTGCTGGCCTTGGCCGATGGCGTGGGCATGCTGGTGGAGCAAGCGGCAGAGGCCTTTGCCTGGTGGCGCGGCGTGCGCCCCGACACCCGGGCCGTGATCGAACGCCTCACGGTTCCGCTGGTTTAAGCTTGCGGCTGTCTGTACGCTTGCGATCCCCACTTTTGCACCTGCCGCCATGAAAACCCTTTTGCTGCTCAACGGCCCCAATCTCAACCTGCTCGGCACGCGCGAGCCGGGTGTGTATGGCGCGGCCACGCTGGCCGATGTGGAAGCCCGTTTTCAGGAAGACGCGAAACGCCTGGGCTTCCAGGCCGAGTGTTTTCAGAGCAACCACGAAGGCGCGCTGATCGACAAGATCCACGAAGCGGGCCGGCGCCGGGCGGCCGGTGAGGTCGGCGGGGTGGTGTTCAACCCCGGCGCGTTCACGCACACCTCGGTGGCCTTGTTCGATGCGATCAAGGGCGTGGGCGATCTGCCTGTGATCGAGGTGCACATTTCCAACGTGCACACCCGCGAGGCGTTCCGCCACCACTCCTACATCTCCCCCGCCGCCGCCGGCATCGTCGTGGGCTTTGGTGTCGATGGTTACCGCCTGGCGGTCGAGGGCCTGGCGCGAAAACTGTCCGGCCCGGCCTGAGCGCCACCAAGCCTTCACAAAAGAAAAGCGCCCCGAGGGGCGCTTTTTGCTGCAGAGAACAAAGGCGGCTCAGGCCCGCTTCAACTGCTCGGTGTCGAACGGCAGGCTGCGCAGCCGCTTGCCCGTGGCGGCAAACAAGGCGTTGGCCACGGCGGGTGCAATGGGCGGTGTACCCGGCTCGCCAATGCCGCCCGGCTTTTCCGTGCTGG
>NZ_JBFJMY010000746.1:0-1159 GCF_041633695.1 Hydrogenophaga sp. | reverse complement strand
GCATGGTCCAGGCCTATACCGACATCATGAACATGTCGGTTTGATTCCCCGCCGCGCTGTGCGCGACCATCTCTAGGGCACTGAGCCCGAGTCCTCTCTTGCCTGAGCCGTTCAAGCGGCCGCTCCACGCCGTGTCTTGATCCGCCGACCCTTCCGACCCTGCGCGGCTGTTGCCCGCGCACCGGCCCGCCCGGAGCCGGTATAGGGTGTCAGTGCAAGGGCACGCTTTGCTTCTCGAAGAACACTTCCAGGTCGCCCAGCCAAGGCTCGGCCAGGCAGCGGATTTGCGCATCGGCGCGCAGGATGCGCTGCATGATGCGGGTCTTCTCGCGCCGGTCGTCGGGGCTCAGGGTGTGGTGGCGTGAGCGGTGGCGCAACTGGGCGATCAGAACCGCACAAGCCCCTTCCAGACGCACCACTTCGTCCCAGTTTTCGGTTTTGGCGGCGACCAGCATTTTCTGGCTCGCGCTTTCAATCGCTTTGTAGTAGTCCAAGAGGTTGTGCTCCATGATCAGGCTCCGGCGACGGGCACTGCTGGTTGGTGGACAGACGTTGAGCCCTGGATTTGCTTCCACGACTGGGCCACCGGCTCGATCAAGCCCTGCGCTTCGTCCAGGCCCAGAGGGTCGTTGCGCAGATTGGCTTGTGTCAGACGGGTCACGCAATAGCTGTACAGCTGCTGCAGGTTGCTGGCGATCTCACCCCCGTCGCGCAGATTCAGGCCGGCTTTCAGGCCCTCTTCCAGAATGCGAACCGCCTTGCCCAGGGCTTCGCCCTTGGCCTGCACATCGCCACGGGCCATCGCGCCACGGGCGGTCTGGATCGACTGCAGCAGGGCTTCGAACAACAAAGCGACGAGCTGGTGTGGGTTGGCGCCCTGGACGCTGGTTTCTGCCGAAACCCGTTTGTAGGCCGATGCTGCGCGAGAGTTAACAGAGGTGAACATGGTGCCAATTCCTTGGTTTTGATACCTTTTTGTATCGGCATCCACGGCGGGGACTGAAGGCCCGTGGTCCGGGAATTGAAGGGTGTTCATGGCGGTCTTCTTGGCGTTGTGACGTTCTGAAGGTGGTGGCGCTCACGCTCGGTGTGGTTTCATCACCAGGGCCGCGCCTGGTGCCGCAGCGCCGCCACCGGTCTTCATTTCGATGCCCACATC
>NZ_JBFJMY010000745.1:0-1161 GCF_041633695.1 Hydrogenophaga sp. | reverse complement strand
GTACTCGCCGACCACGAACTCCACCTTGTGGCGGGGCTTGTCGGTACCCTCTTGCATCTGGTTGACGATTTTTTGCACGTCTTCTTCAGAAATGGGCGCAGGGCGGTTCTTGGCACCACCAACGAATCCAGTCACCTTGTTGGTGTGCTTGACCAGATGCCAGGACTCGTCGTCCATGACCATCTCGACCAGCACATACCCCGGGAAAAACTTGCGCTCGGTGGTGCGCTTCTGGCCGTTCTTCACCTCGACCACCTCTTCGGTGGGCACCAGGATCCGACCAAACTTGTCTTGCATACCCTCGCGGTTGATCCGCTCGATGATGTTGCGTTCGGCCGCCTTTTCCATACCCGAATAGGCATGGACCACATACCAGCGCATGCCTTCAGCGGCAACACCATCGGTCACAGGGCTATTTTGGTCGCTCATCATTTCCTCCAGCCCAGAATCAAGTCGTAAAACACCCACTCAAGGGTTTTGTCCGTGAGCCACAAAAACAAGCCCATCACAAAAACAAATGCGAAGACGTAGGCCGTCATCTGGATCGCTTCTTTGCGCGCCGGCCAGACCACCTTCTTGACCTCGCGCCAAGAATCGCGACCAAAGGCCACCAGCTGGCGCCCCGACTCCGACGACACAAAGGCCACAACAGCAGCCAGCAAGCCCACCAACAAGGCCGCCCACTGCACCAGAGCGCCCTGCGCCGACAGTAGATAGAAGGCCACAAAGGAGCCCAGCAGCAACACGACGGCCGCACCCAGCTTCGCCTTGTCAGCGCCCGAGTGAACGGTTTGAACTTCGGATGTGGCCATGAACTTCCAGACTAAACTTGACAAAAAACACGGCTCAAAAGCCTTTGGCTTGAGACGCGTAAGCCCACCTGAGGTCTAAACGACTTCGGCGGGCTTGTGAACCACACAACAGAGCGGAATCAATGTCCGCCGCTGCGCTGTTGGGTGGCAGGGGCAGTAGGAATCGAACCTACAACCTTCGGTTTTGGAGACCGACGCTCTGCCAATTGAGCTATACCCCTACTGGCTATGCCCCGTGGAGGGCGATTTACGCGATGATCTTGGCCACGACACCGGCGCCGACGGTACGACCGCCCTCGCGGATGGCGAAACGCAGACCTTCTTCCATGGCGATGGGGTTGATCAGCTT
>NZ_JBFJMY010000744.1:0-1165 GCF_041633695.1 Hydrogenophaga sp. | reverse complement strand
GTCAGTTGTTCGCCAAACAGGCGCTGCGCGCCTTGGGGTGCGTTTTGCGGCACGGTGTAGCGCAAAGCCAGGTCAACGTCGGCGGTGGACATGTCGACCGCGACGTCGGACGCGTCGATGCGGATGTCGATGTCCGGGTGCTCGCGCTGAAAGGCTTCCAGGCGCGGAATCAGCCACATCGTGCCAAACGACGCCCAGGTGGTGATGGCCACACTTTTGCGCCCCACGCTTTGCCGGATTTGCCGCACCGACGCATCAATGCGTTCCAGCGCCGCGCTGGCGGAGCGCAACAATTGTTGCCCCGCGCTGGTCAATTCCACCGAGCGGGTGTGGCGCAGAAACAAGGGCGCGCCCACCTCGTCCTCCAGCGCCTGGATTTGCCGGCTGACGGCGCTCTGCGTCAGGGAAAGCTCTTCGGCGGCGGCGCGAAAATTCAGGTGCCGGGCGACCGCTTCGAAGGAACGCAAATGCCCGGCCGAGATGGGGCGGGTGCGGGGATGGTGGCGCGTGAGTTCCATGGCGAGGGTGGGTGCATTGATGCGGTATGGGAATCAATAGCTTAGCGCCATTTCATTGGACGCGCGTGTCCGGGCGCTCGAAACTGCAGGCTCCTATCCCTGTTTCAGGAGCCCCTCATGTCCACCTGCCCACCCCTGCAAGCCGTTCCCCGCTTTGTGTCCGCGTCGCCGGTGGGCAAGCACCCGGCAAGCCCCTGGCCCGAGGTGGGCAGCTGGAAGCTGGCGGCGGGCGCCGCGCTCAGCCTGCACCCGCGCCGCGCCGGCTGCTTGCGCTTGGCCGCAGGTCGCGTCTGGGTGACGCTGGGCGGCCCGTATGCCGGCCACGGCAACGAGCGGGGCGACCTGTTCTTGCAAGCCGGTGAGAGCGTGGCGGTACCCGCGGGCGCCCGTTTGGTCGTGGAGTCGGTGCAGGCGCCGGCCATGGGCCCGGCACGCTTCGACTGGTCCGAGCACGCAGAGGCAAAGGTAGGGGTTGGTGCGCGACCCAGCCGCTTCCAGAGCCAAGTGGTCTGCCCCGCCCGGGACCTGGTGCAGGCATTGGCCCAAGCCGGCGGCGCGCTGCTGCGGCTGTTCGGTGGCGTGTTCGGCTACGGCGAATACCTGATGGCCGGCCGTGGCCGGGTGCTGCCGCACTGGGAGTCCAACCC
>NZ_JBFJMY010000743.1:0-1178 GCF_041633695.1 Hydrogenophaga sp. | reverse complement strand
CATGCGCCCCGCCTGGATTCCCCTGCTTTTGACGGCCTGCCTCTGGACAGCGGCGGCCATTGCCCAGGCGCCGCCCATGCCGGTGCAGCAAGTCAGCCCCCACGGCTATTACGTGCAAGGCCAGGCCGCGCTGGGCTCGGCGAGCAACCAGAACTTCATCAGCAACGCGGGTTTTGTGATCGCCCCCGACGGGGTGGTGGTGATCGACGCGCTGGGTTCGCCCGAGCTGGCGCGCCGTCTGGTGCAGGCGATCCGGCAGCTCACGCCCAAACCCATCACGCATGTGATCGTGACCCACTACCACGCCGACCACATCTACGGCCTGCAAACGCTCAAAGCCGAGGGCGCGCACATCCTGGCCCAGCGTGGGGCGCTGGAATACATCCATTCGGAAACCGCGCGTTTGCGGCTGCAAGCCTCGCGCAACGACCTGGCGCCCTGGATCGATCAGAACACCCAGATCATCGAGGCCGACACCTGGCTGGCCGGTTCGACCACGCTGCGGCTGGCGGGCGCGGACCTGGTGATCGAACACGTGGGCCCCTCGCACACGCCGGAAGATTTGACGGTGTACTGGCCGTCCGAAAAACTGCTGTTCGCGGGCGATCTGGTTTTCAACGGCCGGCTGCCTTTTGTCGGCAAGGCCGACAGCAGCCAGTGGATACTGGCGCTGGACCAGTTGCTGCGCCACGACACGGTGGCCATGGTGCCCGGCCACGGAGCGGCCTCCCTGGAGCCGCAGCGCGACATGGCGGTCACGCGCGACTATTTGAAATACCTGCGCCAGACCATGGGCCAGGCGGTTGAAGATTTTGTGCCCTTCGATGCCGCCTACGCGCAAACCGACTGGAGCCGCTTTGCGGCCATGCCCATGTTCGGCCCGGCCAACCGCATGAACGCCTACAACACCTACTTGCTGCTGGAAGAAGAGGCGCTGCAGAAAAAGCGCTGAACATCAGCTCCAAAAAAAGCCCCCGGGCCAAACGGACCGGGGGCAATGAGAGAGCGGGGGTCGCCCGCCCTCTGCATACGCGTTCAACGCGAGGGGTATCGGGTACCCATCAAGCCAAATCGAAGCGGCCCAGGTTCATCACCTTGGTCCACGCGGCAACAAAGTCGCGCACGAACTTGGGCTTGGCGTCGGCCTGTGCATAGACTTCGGACAGCGCGCGCAGTTG
>NZ_JBFJMY010000742.1:0-1197 GCF_041633695.1 Hydrogenophaga sp. | reverse complement strand
GAATTGTAGAGTGCTGGTATGGCTCGATTTCACTACGGCAGTCATCAAAATTTGCCTGCCTCTCTGCGCGAATTTCTTAAGAAGGAACAAACATGACGAAACTAGTTGATCCCCAGCCGGAAACCGAAACCGCGGAAAGTTCGAGTGACTTTTTGCGCACCACCATAGCCGAGGATTTAGCCAACGGCCGTTTTAACGGCATCGTGCACACCCGCTTTCCGCCCGAGCCCAACGGCTACCTGCACATTGGCCACGCCAAGAGCATCTGCATCAACTTCGGGCTGGCACAGGAATACGGCGGCGTGTGCCACCTGCGCTTTGACGACACCAACCCCGAAAAAGAAGACACGGAATACGTCAACAGCATCATCGACGCCGTGAAATGGCTGGGCTTTGACTGGAACGGCAGCCCCGACGCCTTGCCCTACCAGGCCAGCGACTATTTCGATTTCATGTACCGCGCCGCCGTCTACCTCATCGGCGCCGGCCTGGCCTATGTGGACGAGCAGACCGCCGAGCAAATGCGTGCCGCGCGCGGCGACTTCAACACCCCTGGCACCGACAGCCCGTTTCGCGCCCGCAGCCCGGCCGAGAACCTGACGCGCTTTGAAGAAATGCGCGACGGCCAGCACGAAGACGGATCGATGGTGCTGCGCGCCAAAATCGACATGGCCAGCCCCAACATCAACCTGCGCGACCCGGCCATTTACCGCATACGCCGCGCTACCCACCACAACACCGGCGACAAATGGTGCATCTACCCGATGTACACCTACGCCCACCCGATAGAAGACGCGCTGGAGCAGATCACCCACAGCCTGTGCACGCTGGAGTTTGAAGACCAGCGCCCGTTTTACGACTGGCTGCTGGAGCGCCTGTGCGAAGGCGGCCTGCTGCAAAGCCCGCCCCCGCGGCAGTACGAATTTGCCCGGCTCAATCTCACCTATGTGATCACCAGCAAGCGCAAGCTCGCCCAACTGGTGTACGACCACAAGGTGAACGGCTGGGACGACCCGCGCATGCCCACCATAGTCGGCCTGCGCCGGCGCGGCTACACGCCCGAGAGCATCCAGCTGTTCGCCGAACGCATCGGCGTGACCAAGAGCGATTCGTGGATCGACTACAGCACGCTCGAAGGCTGCCTGCGCGAAGACCTGGAAAACAAGGCCCACCGCGGCATGGCCGTGCTCGACCCCG
>NZ_JBFJMY010000741.1:0-1199 GCF_041633695.1 Hydrogenophaga sp. | reverse complement strand
TCCAAGTGACATGTGAAAGGCGCATACCTAGCTGTGTGCTCCGGACGATAGGGCTTGCCCCAATAGGTCCTTTGCCGACAGCACTGGAGCCATGCCTATGTCGGGCCATTCGACGCCGATGTCGGGATCGTTCCACGCGATGCAACGCTCAAACTGGGGTGCGTAGTAGTCGGTGGCTTGGTAGAGGAAGTCGGCCGATTCGCTGAGCACCAGGAAGCCGTGGGCAAAACCTGGGGGTACCCAGAGTTGTTTGTGGTTTTCTTCGGTCAATTCGACGCCCACCCATTGCCCAAACTGCGGTGAATTCTTGCGGATGTCCACCGCCACGTCGAACACGGCGCCACGCACCACCCGCACCAGCTTGCCCTGGGGCTGCTGCACCTGGTAGTGCAGGCCACGCAGCACACCCTTGGCGCTGCGGCTGTGGTTGTCTTGCACGAAGTTCACCTCCAGGCCGGTGGCTTCGTTGAATGCCTTTTGGTTGAAGCTCTCGAAGAAGAAGCCACGGGCGTCGCCGAACACTTTGGGTTCGATGATCAAGACGTGGGGAATAGCGGTGGGTGTGACCTTCATGAAAACAGTTTTTCGTGGAGTATGCGTTGCAGGTACTGGCCGTAGCCGCTCTTGGCCAGAGGTTGGGCCAAGCGTTCCAGCTGTGTACCGTCAATCCAGCCTTGGCGCCAGGCGATTTCCTCCGGACAGGCGATCTTCAGGCCTTGCCGATGCTCCAGCGTGGCGATGAACTGGCTAGCCTCAAGCAAGCTGTCGTGGGTGCCAGTGTCCAACCAGGCGTAGCCGCGATGGATGATTTGCACTTTGAGCTGGGCCCGATCCAGATAGACTTGGTTGACTGCGGTGATCTCCAGTTCACCGCGTGCACTTGGCTGGACCGACCTGGCGACGTCGACCACCTGGTTGTCGTAGAAGTACAAGCCGGTAACGGCGTAGTTGCTTTTGGGCTGGGTAGGTTTTTCTTCGATGCTGCGGACCTTGCCCGCCTCGTCGAAGGCGACCACACCGTAACGCTCGGGGTCTTGTACACGGTAGGCGAAGACAGTGGCGCCAGCGTCTTGGGAATTCGCTTGTGAGAGCAGGCGGCTGAAGTCGTGACCGTAGAACAGGTTGTCGCCCAGCACCAGGGCGCTGGGCGCACCGGCCAGAAATGGCTCACCGATCAGAAAGGCCTGGGCCAGGCCGTC
>NZ_JBFJMY010000740.1:0-1200 GCF_041633695.1 Hydrogenophaga sp. | reverse complement strand
CCGGGTGACCGGCAAGATGCACGAACGGACCAGTCCGGTCGACAGCAACACCTACGCTGTGGGCTTTGAGATGCGCCTGCCCAAGAACTGGAACGGACGCTTCCTGCACCAAGGCAATGGCGGCATCGACGGTTCCGTCAGAAGTGCGCTCGGGGCCGGCGCAACCGGCCTGAGCCATGCCCTGGCTCAGGGATTTGCCGTGTTGAGCTCGGATGGCGGTCACAGTGGAGGCGCCCCGTACTTCGGCGTTGATCCAGAGGCTCGTCTGGACTATGGCTATCAGGCCGTGAGCAAGCTCACCCCCATGGCCAAACAGGCGATTCAACTGACCTACGGCAAGGCGCCGGACCGCTCCTACTTCGCCGGCTGCTCCAACGGCGGGCGCCACGCCATGGTGGCAGCCGCACGCTACTTCGCCGATTACGACGGCATTCTGGCGGGCGCACCCGGCTACAACCTGCCGAAGGCGGCTCTGGCCAACCTGGCAGGTGCTCGCGAATACGCCAAGGTGGCGACTGTGTCGCCCGTGACCAACAGCACCGAGCTCGCCACCGCCGTGACGGACACCGAGCGCGCAATGGTCGCCAACAAAATACTGGCCAAATGCGACGCACTGGACAACGCGGCCGACGGCTTGATTCAAGACGTGGCCGCCTGCCAGAAAGCCTTCAACCTGGCCGACGATGTGCCGACCTGCAGCGGTGCACGCGACGGCACCTGCCTGACCGCTGCCCAAAAGACTGTGCTGAAGACCATCTTCGACGGCCCCAAGACCAGCAACGGAACGCAGATCTACGCCAGTTTTCCCTATGACGCAGGTTTTGCTGGGTCGGGCGTGCCAGCCTGGGAATATGTGGCAGCCATGGATCGCGACAGCGGCGCCCTCGGCTTCATCTGGCAGATTCCTCCCGCCAACCCGGTGGGCTTTGATGGCGTGAACTACGCGCTGAACACGGACATCGATGCACTCTTCGCCAACATATTCAACGGCAACAACACCACCTACACCGAGTCGGCCATGAGCTTCATGACGCCGCCTGACCCAACCAACATGCAAGGTCTGCGCAAGCGCGGTGGCAAGATCATGGTCTACCACGGCGTGGCCGACCCGATTTTCTCGGTCAACGACAGCGAGAGCTGGTACAAGGGTGTGACGCAGAAGACCGGCGACAACTTCGCCCGCTTCTACCAGGTGCCGGG
>NZ_JBFJMY010000739.1:0-1209 GCF_041633695.1 Hydrogenophaga sp. | reverse complement strand
TTGCAAGACATCCAGGGCAGCGGCGTATTGCTAGAGTTAGCGCTCACCCCTCGTGAAGGCCCCAGCCGCACGTCGCCTGCATCCAGAAGTGTGCAAGACCAGGTGTTGGCCGAACTGCCCGACATCGCACCAGTGGAAGTGATCAGCCCCAGTGGACCCAAGAGCCGGCTCAACCAGGCGCTCACCTTTTCCAATCTGGTCGAAGGCTCGGCCAACCGCATGGCCCGTGCCGCGGCCATGCACGTGGCCGGCAGCCTGGGTCAGCTCTACAACCCGCTGTTCATTTACGGCGGCGTGGGTCTGGGCAAAACCCACTTGGTGCACGCCATTGGCAACCATTTGCTGGCCGACCGTCCACAGGCCAAAGTGCTGTACATCCACGCCGAGCAATTTGTGTCGGATGTGGTCAAGTCCTACCAGCGCAAAACCTTCGACGAATTCAAAGAGCGCTACCACTCGCTGGACTTGCTGCTGATCGATGACGTGCAGTTTTTCGCCAACAAAGAACGCACGCAAGAAGAGTTTTTCAACGCCTTTGAGGCGCTGCTGGCGAAGAAATCGCACATCGTGATGACCAGCGACACCTATCCCAAGGGTCTGGCCGATATCCACGAACGCCTGGTTTCGCGCTTCGATTCGGGTCTGACGGTGGCCATCGAGCCACCCGAACTCGAAATGCGGGTGGCGATTCTGATCAACAAGGCGGCGGTTGAAAACGCGGTCATGCCCGAGGAGGTGGCGTTCTTCGTCGCCAAGAACGTGCGCTCCAACGTGCGCGAGCTCGAAGGCGCGCTGCGCAAAATCCTGGCCTATTCGCGCTTCAACCAGAAAGAAATCTCGATCCAGCTGGCGCGCGACGCTTTGCGCGACCTGTTGTCGATCCAGAACCGCCAGATCAGCGTGGAAAACATCCAAAAGACCGTGGCCGACTATTACAAGATCAAGGTCGCGGACATGTATTCCAAGAAGCGCCCGGCCAGCATCGCGCGGCCGCGGCAGATAGCCATGTTCATCGCCAAAGAACTCACGCAAAAGAGTCTGCCCGAGATCGGTGAGCTGTTTGGCGGGCGGGACCACACCACGGTGCTGCACGCGGTGCGCAAAATCAGCGCCGAACGCCAGCAAAACACCGAGCTGAACCAGCAATTGCACGTGCTGGAGCAGACGCTGAAAGGCTGAACCGGTGTGGCGCCCCGCGCCCCCGGATGC
>NZ_JBFJMY010000738.1:0-1237 GCF_041633695.1 Hydrogenophaga sp. | reverse complement strand
GCGCTTCGAGGGCGGTGCTGGCGCTGGCTTTTGTGGGCTGCGTGCTGGTGTACCACCTGCTGTACCAAGGCTTGGCGCGCCGCGCCCGCCTGTACCCCATACCCGACAGCGAAATGGCCCCGCTCACCAGCGACCGGGTACCCACCTCGCCCCCCACCCAAACCACTCAAACCACCCAAGCCGAACATTGATACAAGCGCACCCACACCCATGACCGCCATCACACCCATCATCCTTTGCGGCGGCTCGGGCACCCGGCTCTGGCCCCTGAGCCGCCAGAGTTTCCCCAAGCAGTTCGTGCCCCTGGTGGGCGAGAAAAACCTGCTGCAGCTCACACTGGCCAGGTTGGCCTGGTGCGAACAAGCGGTGGTTTGTGTGGCCGCCGAAGAACACCGCTTTCTGGTGGCCGACGCACTGGAAAGCCTGGGCACCCCCGGCCAGGTGCTGCTGGAACCCGCCGCACGCAACACCGCCGCCGCCATGGCTCTGGCGGCCCAGCTCACCCAGGCCTCTGGCGCCGGCGACCCGCTGCTGCTGTTTTGCCCAGCCGACCACCACATTCCCAACGCCGACGCTTTTGCCCAGACCGTGCGCCAAGGCGTGCCCGCTGCGCTGGCCGGTGCCATCGTCACCTTTGGGGTGGTGCCCAGTTTTCCGAGCAGCGCCTACGGCTACATACAGCAGGGCGATGCGCGGGCCGATGGCAGCCGGGCCGTTGCACGTTTCATAGAAAAACCCGCACCCGCCGCCGCCCAGGCGCTGCTGCTGCAGGGCGACGCCTTGTGGAACGCGGGCATTTTTCTCGCCCAGGCCAGCACGCTGCTGGCCGCGCTCAAACAGCACGCGCCCGACATCGCACAAGCCTGCGAGCAAGCCATGGCGCAGGCGCACCCCGACGCGCTGGGCAACGGCAAAGGCGTGCGCTTTGTTCGGCCCCAAGCCGAGCCGTTTCTGGCCTGCCGTTCACAAAGCATCGACTACGCGGTGATGGAACACCACGCCAACGTGGCGGTGGTGCCCTTTCAGGGCCAGTGGAGTGACGTGGGCAGTTGGAACGCCGTGGCCGATCTCACACAGCCCGACGACGAAGGCAACCGCATCCACGGGCATGGCCATGCCTTGAAGGCCAAGAACACCTTCATCCACGCCCTGGGGCGCACGGTGGTGGCACTGGGCACGCAAGACCTGCTCATCATCGACACGCCCGACGCCTTGCTGGTAGCCCAGCGCGACCATG
>NZ_JBFJMY010000737.1:0-1249 GCF_041633695.1 Hydrogenophaga sp. | reverse complement strand
GGCGTCGTAGCCGGGGTAGCCGCCCCAGGTGTTTCTGAGTTCGGCGTAGCGTGCGCGCAAGCGCGCCATGGCGGCGGCTTTCTGGCTGGCGGCGGCAGGTTCGTCTATCTGTTGTGTTTGGTGCGCTGCGTAAATGGCCGTCAGCTCTTGGCGTGCTTCCAGGGCCAGGGTGCGAAAGGCACGGCGTCGGCCGTCGAACACCGCGTATTCCTGGCGAGCGGCGTCACTGCCTTGTTGCGCCAGCCAGGCAGCGCCGCCCAGGCGCTCGACAGCGGTGGCAAAGGACTCGTTGAACATGGTGTCGTCTTGCACGTACACCACCTGGTGGGCCAGTTCGTGGAACAGCAGCCGCGCCAGCTCGCCTTCGGGGTAGTGGATGAAGGTGTTGAGCAAGGGGTCGCCACCGGCCCAGTTCAGCCAGCCCAGGGTGGAGTAGGCGGGAACGCCGTACACGTTGACCTCCAACCCGTCGGCCTGCAGCGCTGCGGCCTGCGCGCGCGCCTCGGCTTCGTGGAAATAACCCCGGTAGCCCACGCAGCCGGCCACCGGAAAACACCAGGTCTTGAGCGTCAGCGCCAGAGGCGGGGCCGCCACCACGTTCCAGACCACCGCGCGGCGCTGCAAGTCGGCGTAGCGGTGGTAGCTGGGGTTGTCGGGTAGGTGCAGTTCGCTCACGGCAAAGGCACGCATGCGTTGCGCCAGCGCCAGACGCTGGCGCAGGCTGGGGGGCGTTTGCGCCTCGTCCAGCCATTCGGGGATGGGGCGCGCGGCACGCATGATTTGCCACTGGCCCTGGACCGATTGCCAGTAGTAGCCAGCGCTGGAGCAGCCCGAGAGCACCGAAAGCAGCAACAAGGCCAGCACCAGACGGGTGCTGCGCGCGGGTTTCACCCTGTTCCCGGTGTTCATGCTGCTCGCTGGACTTCCACCGTGCAGTCGTAAAACACCGGGCCGCGCCCCAGATCGGTCAGGAGCTGGCTGGTGAGCTGGTTGACGTTGTGGCCGTCCAGTCCGAATTTGCGCCACCAGATGCCCAGGCCGTTCACGACGCCAGGGCGCGCGCGGGCCGACACCTGCAGCTTGCAGCGGTGATCGCCACGGTCGTTGAACACCCGCACCACGTCGCCATTGGCCAGACCACGCGCCTGGGCATCCTGCGCGTGCATTTCCAGCAGCGGCTCGCCTTCGATGTCGCGCAGGCTTTTCACGTTGACGAAGCTGGAGTTGAGGAAGTTGCGCGCGGGCGGCG
>NZ_JBFJMY010000736.1:0-1273 GCF_041633695.1 Hydrogenophaga sp. | reverse complement strand
CGATGAGTCCGATCACGTCCTGGATGTGCGTGTGCAAATCCACGGCTGGGCTCAAGAGGTGGGCGCGTTCGCCCACACCGGTCAAGGTGACCGCGTGGACCCGCGCACCCGCCTGGCGCAATGGACCCAGCACGCGCTGCCAACACCAAGCACCGTGCCAGGCGCCGTGCACCAGCACAATGCTGACGTCGTGATCGGGATCGGGAAGGGAATGGGTTGTGGACATAGGGCGGCTCGAGGAATGGACCAGCCCCGATTTTGCCCTGTGCATGCAGCAAGCCCTGCGCGCCGGCCGACCCTGGCGCGAACGGACGCTCAGATGTAGGCGTTGACCGCTGGCAGGTGGCGCATGTGCAGCCGCATGCCCAGAGCCGCCATGTGGTTGCTGTTGCGGCTGAGAATGGCCTGGCTCAATGGCAAAAATTTGGCCTCTTCGTAGGCCGCATGGGCCACGTAATCGTCCACCAGGCGCTGCACCTGGGCCAGATCCAGCCCACTGTCCTGTCCTTTGGCGACTTTCTTCAGCCCTGGCTCCAGGCCTTTCCAGAGTGCTTCGAGCTGGCGGTGTTCGTGCGTGAGCCGCTGTGTCATGGTTTTGACGCGTTCGTGTTCTTCGCCCGGTTCGGCACTGGCGAGCACAGAAGGAAAAAGATCGCGCTCTTCTTCCGAATGGTGTTCCAGCACCGCCTCGTTGAAAAAGCCCAGCGTTTGGTTTGCGATCTGGCGCGCGCGCGCAGCCGGTTCGAGCAGCTCACGCAAGTCGCTCAACGCCTGGAGCTGGCGCAGGATGCCCACATGGCAGTTGGAGAAATTGGTGACGGGTGCGTCGTTGTCGGCGGCTGGTGGTTGTGTGGCGAGCGTTTTCATGGCGGTCCTCGGGTGCGGTGGCGGCGGGCGGAAAACACCCGCCTCGCCTGTGCCCCAGTCTAGGCCGCCTTGCCCGCCGGGCCTTGATGCAGGTCAACAAGCGGCAGCGCGCAAGCGCTCAAGGCAGTTGGTGCGACACCAGTTCAAACAGGTCCTTTTCGCTTTCGGAGTTGTCGTTGGTCGTGACGCGGCGCTGCATGCGCACGTAGCGCTTGATCTCGGGTGCGTACCAGATCAGGTACTGCACCCGCACCGGCTCCAGATGCGCTTCACTGCGGATGCCGGTGCTGACGCGGCTGCTCCAGACCTCGACCTTGTAGGCGTTGAAACTGCCCGCGGGCACGCTCACCCGCTCCCGCCCCAAGACCTTGGCCGCCGAATGCCAGCCGCTCCAGCGCGCGTCCAT
>NZ_JBFJMY010000735.1:0-1275 GCF_041633695.1 Hydrogenophaga sp. | reverse complement strand
GCCGAACTTGGCAAAGTCCACCTTGGGCCAGGGGATCAGGCCCAGACCGGCACCGTCGCCACCACCGGCCGGCGCTTTGGCGGCCTGGGCTTTGGTTTGCACAGCGCCGCTCATCACGGCTTTGGTAAACGCTTGTACGTCGTCCAGGGTGATGCGGCCTTTGGGGCCTTTGCCCTGGATATCGCCCAGCGGAACACCGAGTTCGCGCGCGAACTTGCGCACCGAGGGTGAGGCGTGTGGCAGACCCACCGGCGCCGTGCCGGGGTTGTGGGCCGGGGCTGCAACGGCTGCAGACACCGGCGCTGCTGCGGCGGCGGGTGCTGCTGCAGGCGCCGCAGCGGCGGCAACCGGGGCGGTTGCAGCGGGGGCGCTGGCCGAGCCTTCCAGAATCGCCAGCAGGTCACCGATGTTGACGGTGTCACCCACCTTGACCTTGAGTTCTTTCAAGACACCCGCAACCGACGAGGGAATCTCCATCGAGGCCTTGTCCGACTCGACCGTGATCAGGCTTTGCTCCAGCTTGATGCTGTCACCGGGCTTGACCAATACCTCGATCACCGCCACGTCCTTGAAGTCGCCGATGTCGGGCACGTGGACTTCCACCGGACCTGCGGCGGCAGGTGCGGCAGCGGGTGCTGGTGCCGCCACGGCCGGAGCGGCTGCTACCGGTGCGGCCGCAGCCGCAGCGGGCGCGGACGCTGGTGCTGCTGCGGCGCCCGCAGCTTCCAGCATCACCACCACCGAGCCCTCTTTGACCTTGTCGCCCATTTGAACCTTGAGCTCCTTGACCACACCCGCGTGCGACGAAGGAATCTCCATCGAAGCCTTGTCCGACTCCACCGTGATCAGGCTTTGTTCGGCCTGCACCGAATCGCCCACCTTCACCAGCAGCTCGATCACCGCCACCTCGTCGAAATCCCCGATGTCCGGGACTTTTACTTCTATCAATGCCATGTTGGTCTCCGGAATCGTTTAGGCGTACAGCGGATTGATCTTGTCGGTTTTGATGCCGTATTTTTTGATGGCCTCGGCCACCTTGGCCATGGGCACCGTGCCTTCATCGGCCAACGATTTCAACGCGGCCACGACGATGTAGTGGCGGTTGATTTCGAAGTGCTCACGCAGCTTGCTGCGGAAATCGCTGCGTCCGAAGCCGTCGGTGCCCAGCGCCTTGTAGGTGCGGCCCTTGGGGATGAAGGCGCGGATCTGCTCGGCGTAGTTCTTCATGTAGTCGGTGGAGGCGATCACAGGACCGGTGTGCTTTTCAAGCTGCTG
>NZ_JBFJMY010000734.1:0-1275 GCF_041633695.1 Hydrogenophaga sp. | reverse complement strand
TCGCCTGCCCCGGCTGTACTGTGGCAAATCGGCCACCGGTGCCCAAAGGCCCCAAATCCCACAAGGTCTGGGGGTCAATTCTGGACTGGGTTAGCGCTGCGGCCGGATCACGGCGTACTGCGCCCAATCACCTCGACGAAACAAGACGTGGATGGGTTTGGACTTGTCGAGCTTGCCGAACACGGCCTCCAGCTCTTTCAGCGAATTGGTTTCCACGTTCGCCAGCGACACGATCACGTCGCCCTCTCGCAGGCCGGCGCGCGCCGCAGGCCCTTCGGCAGCGGCCACGAGCACACCGCCCTTCATATTGAGCTCTTTCTTCTGGGCGGGCGACAGGTCGGCCAGACCCAGGCCCAGCGACGCGGCCGCGCCCGCCGCCGGTTTGGTCTTTTCGGGCTCAGTGGCTGCCACCGTGGGCTGGTCGGGCTCCAACTCTCCCACGGTGATGCTGAGTTCGCGGGTGCTGCCGCGCCGAAACACCGTCATCGTGCTCTTGGTGCCGGGTTTGGTATTGCCCACAAAACGGGGCAGGTCCGAGGACTTTTCAATGTCCTTGCCATCGAAGCGCAAGATGATGTCACCCGGCTCCACACCGGCCTTGGCCGCTGGTGCATTCGCCTCGACCCCCCGCACCACGGCGCCCTTGGGCTGCCCCAGGCCAATGGCTTCGGCCACTTCTTTGCTGACCTGGTCGATCTGAACCCCGATGCGCCCACGCGTGACCCGCCCGGTGGTTCGGAGCTGGTCCGACACGCGCACCGCCTCATCGATCGGGATCGCAAACGAGATCCCCTGGAAGCCACCCGAGCGCGAGTAGATCTGGCTGTTGATGCCGACCACCTCGCCGCGCATATTGATCAAAGGCCCACCCGAGTTGCCGGGGTTGATGGCCACGTCGGTCTGGATGAAAGGCAGAAAATCGCCGGTGTCGCGCTGTTTGGCGCTCACGATACCGGCCGTCACCGTGTTCTCCAAACCAAACGGCGAGCCAATGGCCATCACCCATTCGCCCACCCGCAGGCGGTTCACGTCGCCCATCTTGACCGCGCTCAGGCCCGAGGCTTCGATCTTGACCACCGCCACGTCGGTGCGTTTGTCGGCACCCACGACGCGGGCCTTGAACTCGCGCTTGTCCGGCAAGGTCACGACGACCTCATCGGCGCCGTCGATCACATGGGCGTTGGTCATGATGAGCCCATCGGCACTCAGCACAAAACCCGAACCCACGCCGCGCGGCTGCGCCTCGTCGGAAGGTCCAGGGCCTTGGCGCGGCCC
>NZ_JBFJMY010000733.1:0-1276 GCF_041633695.1 Hydrogenophaga sp. | reverse complement strand
GGCAAATCTGTATGCCCAGGGGTGTGCTCTGGTGTCGATCCGTGGGGAGACACCATCGCTGCCCATTGCGTTGCATTGCCGCGCCTATCTGCCACCACCGGCCGTAGAGGCCAATGCCTGCCCGGTGCGCCAAGCGCGAGGCGATTCAAAGCCAGATGGCGGGGATGGCGCAGCCCAAGGTCTGAGCGCCTGGGGCGCTTTCGGCGCAGGGGGGAGACGTCAGAACGCTGGCGCCAGCGTCAAGGCCCGGTCCACAGCGAAGCCTTGTTGTTCGGGTCGACCCAACTGGGGTGGTGCCCTTTGCCCGACTTGTCGGAAATGTCGGATGGCGTGGGGTTCAGGTTGAGGTACCAGATGTTGGCGGCACCGGCGCTGGAGCCCATGGGCGTGCTGGCTTCGGTCACGATGTCGGGCACCGTCAAAGCGGTGGAATAGAGCTGGATGCCGCGCAGCAAGCCACTCAAACGTTCCTGTCCGATCGCCCAGGGTGCGTCGCCGAAATTCAGCGCGGCGTTGGAAATCGGGTTCGCCGCATAGCTGCTGTAGAGCGTCACCCGGATCACCTTGCTGGTGTCGGGCAAGTCCCAGTAAAACTCGTTGATCTTGTTGGTGCCGTTGTCCCAGACCCGCAAGGCCTGGGTTTTCCATTCGTTGTATCCGAGCTGGGTGGAATGGCCGTTGGCGTCGTTGACAAAATCGCTGGCGTAGATGGAGAGCTCCCATTTGTGGGCGCGGCTCTGGGGCTTGGGTTCGCCGTCGGGGTAGGGGTGGGCGCCATAGAAGTTGTTGCCGGTGAAGGTGCCGTCGGGCCCCCAGAAGAAGGTGGTGTAGTAACCCGTTTGCTGGCGCAGATTCACGCGCCAGATGTAGGTGGCCGGGTACATGGGCAGGAGATTGGCGCCGTTGAAGCGGAAGCGCACGTCTTTGGTGGTGTCGCCGTTCGACGGGAAGTTCAGCGCGGTGATCGCCCCGGAACCGGTCACCGAGACCGTGACCGATTTGTTGACAGTGCCACCGAGTCCAGTACAGGTGATCGAGTAAGTAGCGGTGGCTTGCAGATTGGTGAGCTGGAAACTGCCCGAGGTGGCGCGGCTACCGCTCCAGGCACCGCTGGCGGTGCACGACGAGGCGTTGGAAGAAGACCAGCTCAGCGTTGAATTGCCGCCTGCGGCGACGCTGGTCGGGCTGGCCTCCAGAGCGACCAGCGGAGCCGGTGCTGGAGCCGGTGCTGGAGCCGGTGCTGGAGCCGGTGCTGGAGCCGGTGCTGGAGCCGGTG
>NZ_JBFJMY010000732.1:0-1277 GCF_041633695.1 Hydrogenophaga sp. | reverse complement strand
GCAACAGTGGCGCCGCACTTTTTTGCCCGCACGGGCTCCAATCCAACCACGCACTCAACCCGCACACCCCAACCCCAGCATGCTCAGAACCCTCAAAAACCTGCTCGAACGCATGGCAGCACCCGCCGAATCACCCGCCGAACAAGTCCACACCCAGCAGTTGGCAACAGCGGTGCTGCTGATCGAGGTGATGCGGGCAGACCCGGCCATCACAGCCGAAGAACGCTCCACGGTGCTGGCCGCCTTGCGCAGCCGCTTCACACTCACCGAGTCCGAGCTGGAACAACTGGTGGAACTGGCCATGACCGAGGCCCGCAACGCCTACGACACCCAGCGCTTCACCAACAGCCTGAACGAGCACTTTTCGCACGCACAAAAAGTGGAGATGGTGGAAGCCATGTGGCAAGTGGCCTACGCGGACCAGCACCTGGACGCACACGAGAACCACGTGATCAGCAAGGTCGCCGGTCTGCTGCACGTGACGCACGGGGAATACATCTCGGGCAAACTGAACGCCAAGACCGCCATCGGGCCGACCTGAGCCGCCCTGGATGTAACAGCCCCCAACAAGCATCTCGGGCCATTCTCGGTTTTGGCGGCCGTTGGCAGCCTGTTGGTCGATCATGGCGTTCATAGGTGGAAATTTGACGCATATGCGCGCTCAACACCTGGCTACCCTTCTTTGCAATTGAACCCCGCAGGGTTTACACCGCAGCAACATGGATGCCGGAACATGAAGCCTCACACAACACCAGGAGATCCCCCATGAAATCCGCCACCATGGCTTGCGCCATCGCCTTCGCCGGCCTGAGCTTCAGTTCTCTCTCCATGGCGCAACACGACCGGTCCGGCGCCCGTGAAGACCAGCCCCGGCACGCACAGCAACGCCAGCAACAGCGCCAGCAGAACCGCCACGAAGCTCGAAACGAGCGCCGCGATGACCGGCACCACTACCGCCATGATCGGCGCGACGACCGTCGCTACGACGCCCGACAACACGGCCATCCAGGCCCCGTGTATTACTACAACGCCCGCGGGCCGCAGTTTCACCGTGGCGGCTACATGCCGCGCGCTTACCGCAATCAGCAGTACTACGTGACGAACTACCGCGCACACCGCCTGGCACCGCCTCCACGCGGCCACGTCTGGGTGCAAGTGGGTGGTGACTATGTGCTGACCGCGATCGCCACCGGCATCATCGCCAGCATCATCCTGAGCCATTGACACCCACTTGACATCGGCCACCCAGGCCGCGCGGCCCGTTGCTCGCGCGGACT
>NZ_JBFJMY010000731.1:0-1283 GCF_041633695.1 Hydrogenophaga sp. | reverse complement strand
GGCGTGCAGGCCCTGCGAGAATAGGGAATTCTCCTCCAACCCAGATCCTCTGCTTGCGCCATGCTGCTGCCCTCTCTTGCTCTGCTTGTCGGACTGGCCCTGCTGGTGTGGAGCGCCGACCGGTTCGTGGAAGGCGCGGCCGCCACCGCCACGCATTTTTCGGTGCCGCCCTTGCTGGTGGGCATGGTGATCGTGGGGTTCGGCACTTCAGCGCCCGAGATGGTGGTGTCCACGCTGGCCGCCTCGCAGGGCAATCCGGCGCTGGCACTGGGCAATGCCTGGGGCTCGAACATCGTCAACACTTCGCTCATTCTCGGCGTCACGGCGCTGGTCAGTCCCATCCTGGTGCGGTCGGTGATTTTGCGCCAGGAGTTGCCGGTTCTGATCGGCGTGACCGCGCTGGCGGCCTATCTGGTCTGGGACGGTGGCCTGAGCCGGCTCGATGCATGGGTCTTGTTGGGGGTGTTTGGTGTCTTGATGGGCTGGTCGATTGTGGAAGGCATGCGCGGTTCGAGCGACACCCTGGGCACCGAGACCGCCACAGAAATGAAAAGCCGTGCCATGCCCTTGCCCAAAGCGCTGATGTGGCTGGCGCTGGGCTTGCTGGTGCTGGTGGGCAGCTCGCGCCTGCTGGTCTGGGGTGCGGTGTCGATTGCGCAGTCGCTGGGCATCAGCGATCTGATCATCGGCCTGACGGTGGTCGCCGTGGGCACCTCGCTGCCCGAACTGGCCTCGTGTGTGGCGGCCGCGCGCAAGGGCGAACACGATATTGCCCTGGGCAATGTGCTGGGCTCCAACCTCTTCAACACGCTGGCCGTGGTCGGTATCGCAGGCGCGATTGCCCCCATGGACATCGCGCCCGAACTGCTCACGCGCGACCTGCCGGTGATGGCCGGCCTCACCCTGGTGCTGTTCGTGATGGGCTGGGGCTTTCGCGGTCGCCCTGGCCGCATCAACCGGGTGGAAGCCTCGGTCTTGCTGCTCGCCTATGTGGCCTATACAGCCTGGGTGCTGACCTCGGTGGCCAACGCCGGTTGAACCGGCTTCAGGCACCGGGGCCGCGCAGGCCTTCTGCCACGGTCGGGTAGCGCAGCTTCAGGCGCAACTCCTGCTTCAGGCGCTGGTTGTGCAAGCGGCGCGATTCGCTCATGAAACTCAACAACACCAGCGGCAACTGGTCACCAGCGGCGTCGCGCGCGATGCGGGGCGGTCTGGGCATGCCGTAGAGGTCGGCGGCCAAGTCGAAGTAGTCCCCCATCTTGAGCTGGGTGTCGTCCACCACG
>NZ_JBFJMY010000730.1:0-1285 GCF_041633695.1 Hydrogenophaga sp. | reverse complement strand
GAGGTGCTGGGCGTCTCGGGCGGCATGGGGTGTGGCGCATGACCGCATCTCCAACCACCACCGCCGTTGACGGCGTGATCGAACGCGTGCGCTGTGTCTACGGCAGCTGGAAGCGCGATACCACCGTGGCACAGATGCGGCATGACTGGGACACACTCTTTGGCGGCGTTCCCGTGAACGCAGCGGTGGAAGACGTGGACGCCGGGGGCGTAAGTGCCCAGTGGGTCAGCGCCCCGGGTGTCAACAATCGGCGCGCCATCCTCTATTTCCACGGCGGCGGTTTTCAGGTGGGTTCGGTGGTGTCGCACCGCGAGCTCATGGCTGAGCTGTCGGCAGCCACGCAATGCCGCGTGCTGGGAGTGGACTACCGGCTGGCGCCCGAGCACCGCTACCCCGCCGCGCTCGACGACGCGTCGACAGCGTATCAATGGCTCATTGATGAGGGCTTCGCGCCGGACCACATCGCCATCGCAGGCGACTCCGCTGGGGGTGGGCTGGCACTGAGCCTGCTGCTGTGTTTGCGCGACGCCGGCCAGAAGCTGCCTGCGGCAGCGGTGCTCATGTCGGCCTGGACCGACCTCACCGCATCGGGCGCGAGCTACGGCACACGCGCCGAGGCGGATCCCATCCATCAACGACCCATGATTGTGGCCATGGCCCGCAACTACTTGGGCAAGGAAGGCAACGCCGCCGATCCGCTGGTGTCGCCGCTGTTCGCCGACCTCAAGGGCTTGCCACCGTTGCTCGCGCAGGTGGGCGACCGAGAGACCGTGCTCGACGATTCGCGCGACTTCGTGGCGCGGGCGAAAGAGGCGGGTGTGGACGCCACCCTGCAGGTGTGGGACCACATGATCCACGTCTTCCAGCAGTTCCCCGCGCAATTGCCCGAAGCGCGCCAGGCCATCGATGACATGGGCCGGTTTCTGCGACAACACCTCGCAGCTTGAAAAACATCCACGGAGAAAGAGACACACATGACAACAGGTATCACGGGATACGGCAGCTACATTCCCCGGCTGCGACTGAGCCGCCAGGCCGTGGCGCAGGCCAACGCTTGGTACGCACCCCAATTCGCGGGTCGCAAGGGCACACGTTCCATGGCCAACTGGGACGAAGATGGCATCACCATGGCGGTGGCCGCCGCGCGCGATTGCCTGGGCGCAGGCGACGATCGCGGGCACATCGGCAGTGTGCAACTGGTTTCCAGCACCCTGCCGTTTGCCGAGCGGCTCAATGCCGGTGTGGTTTGCGAGGCGCTTACGCTGGGAGAGGGCGTTGAGGCGCT
>NZ_JBFJMY010000729.1:0-1288 GCF_041633695.1 Hydrogenophaga sp. | reverse complement strand
CCCGAAATCGCCATGAGCATCGTGGCCGAGATGACGGCGTTGCGGCGGGGTATGGACCTGAGTGGGCCGCTGAGCAACTGGGCGGGGTCGAAGACGGTTTGCAAGACCTGTTGAACGCCTTTGAAGTTGGCGGGGGGTGCTTCTCGGTTCGGCATGCGAGCGACATTCAACACGTCATTGTCCAGATTCGGATCTGCCCCGATGGTCGGTCCTGGCGATGCTTGTCGGACTCGAAACACAATCCGTGGTGGGGCAACAACCTACGAAGCCTCCCTCAGGCCAAGGTTTTGTACAGCCGCCCTTCAAGCGCAAGACATTCACCGAAAGCGGGCCGGGCCTTTGTCTGTGCCCAGTAGGCATCCAAACCTTTGGCACCCTGAAATCCCACGCCCGACTGCTCACACAACATCAGCGCCCAGGCCAGATAGGCATCGGCCACGCTGAAGCGGTCGCCCACCAGGAAGGGTCGATGTGCCACCCGGTCTGCAACCGTTTGCAGCCTGCCGGCCAGCAGTCCTTGGGACCATTCTTTGACGGCGTCTGGCGCATCGCGTTGAAACAGCGGGTAGAGACACAGCTTGTGGATCTCGGTGCCGATGAAGCTCAACCACTCCAGCAATTCGTCATGTTCCACCGTGCCGGGATTTGGCAGGTAACCGCCGTACCCTTCAAGGGCGGCATGCCGGGCAAGGGCCTGCAACACAGCGCTGTTTTCGGTCAGCAGCCGCCCATCGTCAAAGCGCAGCACGGGAACCTGACCTTTGGGGGCGACGCTGAAGTAGTCAGCGCCGGTGTCGAGCTGTTTGCGCAACAGCGCGACCGGAATGAGGTTGACGGGCAGGCTGGATTCCCGGATCAGCAGGTGGCAGGCAAAGGAGCAGGCCATTGGGGCGTAGTACAGGTCCATGGCAGTGCTCACAGAGGAGAAGGAATGCGGGCTTCCAGCGCCACAAGGCGCTCGGTGCCTTCAGACTCAAACTGGCGGACGAAGGTCTGCGCCATGGTCGGCGCGTCGTCGGGTGTGCCATTGCCAAAGGGAGGCGCCGGGTAGTACTCGATGCCGAGTTGCACGATCTTGGCGACGTCCTCCCCAGCGATGAGCCCCGCGAGGAACAAGCTGGCATCGATGCTGGCCGACGGCGAAGGTGGGGAGCCGTGAGCGCCGCGGTGGTGCTGTGCGGCCGGCGCCTTCCCCGAGGCTTCGCGATGGAGCGAGCCACGGTGGTCCCCGACCTGTGCGAGCGGCCGTCCGAGGTCGGCGCGGCCGCCGCCGGCGCCGACCGCCTTG
>NZ_JBFJMY010000728.1:0-1290 GCF_041633695.1 Hydrogenophaga sp. | reverse complement strand
GCGCAGTTGCGAGTTGGAGCCAAAGACCAGATCCACGCGGGTGCCGGTCCATTGCACGGCGCCGGTCTTGCGGTCACGGCCCTCGAACACACCACCAGCACCGGGTTGCCACACCGTGCCCATGTCGAGCAGATGAACAAAGAAGTCGTTGCTCAGCTTGCCCGGCTGTTTCGTGAACACCCCGTGGGCAGCCCCGCCGGTGTTGGCGCCGAGCACGCGCAGGCCACCGACCAGCACGGTCATCTCGGGTGCGCTCAGGGTCAGCAACTGGGCTTTGTCCAGCAGCATCTGTTCGGCCGACACGGTGTAGGCCTTCTTCAGGTAGTTGCGGAAACCATCGGCCACGGGCTCCATGGGTTCGAACGACGCCGCATCGGTCTGCGCCGGCGTGGCGTCGGTGCGGCCGGGGGTGAAGGGCACGTCCACCGTTTGACCAGCGGCCTTGGCCGCCGCTTCCACGGCGGCGCTGCCGGCGAGCACGATGAGGTCGGCCAGCGAAACCTTCTTGCCGCCTTTTTGGCCACCGTTGAAAGCCTTCTGAATGCCTTCCAGGACCGACAAGACTTTGGCCAGTTGCTCGGGCTGGTTCGCGGCCCAATCTTTCTGCGGTGCCAGGCGGACGCGTGCGCCGTTGGCGCCGCCGCGCTTGTCCGAACCCCGGAAGGTGGAGGCCGATGCCCAGGCGGTGGACACCAGCTCGGCCACCGACAGGCCAGAAGCCAGCACCTGCTCCTTGAGGTCGGCCACGTCACCGGCGTCGATCAGCGGGTGGTCAACGGCGGGCACCGGGTCTTGCCAGATCAGGTCTTCGGCCGGCACTTCCGGGCCCAGGTACAAGGCCTTGGGGCCCATGTCGCGGTGGGTCAGCTTGAACCAGGCGCGGGCGAAGGCGTCGGCAAACGCAGCGGGGTCCTGGTGGAAACGGCGCGCGATTTTTTCGTAGGCCGGGTCCATGCGCAGCGACATGTCGGCCGTGGTCATCATGGGCGGGTGTTTCTTGGCCGGGTCGTGCGCATCCGGAATCATGAACTCGGGTTTCGGATTTTTCGCCACCCATTGCTGGGCACCGGCCGGGCTCTTGGTCAATTCCCACTCGTGGCCAAACAGCGTGTCGAAATAACCGTTGTCCCAGGTGGTTGGGTTGGGTTTCCAGGCGCCTTCCAGGCCGCTGGTGATGGCGTCCCGGCCCTTGCCGGTGCCGTGACTGCTCTTCCAGCCCAGGCCCATTTCCTCGATGGGCGCGCCTTCCGGTTCCGGACCGACCTTGTCCGGGTCGCCAGCGCCGTGGGT
>NZ_JBFJMY010000727.1:0-1295 GCF_041633695.1 Hydrogenophaga sp. | reverse complement strand
TCCTGAGTCACTGGCGAAGGTCGCATAGCCGCGGCCAAGCGGCTTCAGTTGGCCGACGGGGCCGGCCGGCACGTTGCCAGTCACGTCGGGAATGGAGCCGTTGAAGCCACCACCGCCAAACATCATGGTCTTGGCATTCCAGTTGGTGGGCAACGCGACCTTGAAGAGGATCGGTGGCGCCGCCGGATCGACCGGTGAAATCCGGCCCGCCACTGCGCAGTACTCCGGCAACGCTGCGGCGCCGTTGCCACTGGCCGCGACGATGGCCGCCGAGGTCACGGCACCGCCGTTGGTAGGCAAACCGATCACCGACGCCGGGATCGCCATACCGGCCAAGTCGCCGCAGGACAAGGGAGTCGCTACGGCCTGTGCTGGGGCATCCGATCCGCCACACGCGGACAATGCGGCAACGAAGCCTAGGCTGGTGAGGGTCCGTCGGACCTGCTGGGAATTTTTCATGTCGTCTCTCGTCTCCTGTGGTGGGAGTCGCATGGTATGCAGCACGCCCATCCATCCACCCTCAGACGATTCCGAACCACCGTAGGGGCTTCCACGGGCCACGCTCAGCATCCCTCGTCCCTATTCAGGGGCAGCACCATGCGGTCGTTCACGACTTCGAGCTGGCGCTGAAGCTTCATCTTCATCATCACTTTGTTCACCGTTTGCCGCGACGTGTTCGCCACGCACGCCACTTGGGATTGGCTCATCCGCACGCCCACAATCCGGCAGCCTTGCCTGAAGTAGCCAAAGCGCTCTGCCAGCATGTGGATGGCCCAATGAACCCGCTCTTCGGGTGTTGACGATGTGAGCACTTGGTGGCGCTCCGCGATTCGATGGACGCGGGCTGCGCTCGCGCAAAGAAGCCACCTCTGCACCTCCGGATCGCACTCCAGCAGTTGCTGCACCTTCGCCTTTCGGATGACAAAAAGGCTGCAAGGCGATGCGGTCTCGGCCGAAAATCCACAACGGCCCGTGGCAAACAGGTCGACGACACCGAACCATTGCCCGGGCTCCAGAACATCGACAAGCGCGCCGTCGTTCCGGTAGGACGAGCAGGTCAGCTTGACCATCCCCGTGCGCACGCCGTAGCAGACGTCGCCAGCACTCACCTGCAAAAAGCGTCCAGCGGGCACGTCCCAATGCGTGGCCGCGGCCAGCACACTCGGTGGAATCGGAGGAACAGAAAACCCCAGGCCCGTCGCCCGCGCGCCCCTCTCGGCCACGTCGCTCATCGGAAGATTCATACCTGGCGTCCAGCCTGTTGAGTGCGGTCATCTGCGCGCAGTGGCCTCAGG
>NZ_JBFJMY010000726.1:0-1302 GCF_041633695.1 Hydrogenophaga sp. | reverse complement strand
CTGCCATGCAAAAAGACCCGCCTCATTAAGTTCCACGGTTGTGCTGTCAAGGCTCAAGCTGATCCGGGCCAGTACCGCCAATGGTTGGTGGCGTCAAACGATCAGGTCGCAGCCTTCTGTACCCAGGCGAACAACCAGGGGCTGGTCACTGCATTAACTCACATCGTAGGGAGCAAGCGCACTCTGATGCTTGGCCTGTCAGCCCAGGATGCCAATATCCAAAGCATCTTCAACAAGGCGGCCAACGAGTTGACGTGGCAGCTTGGCGATCCCCCGCCTAGCTACGTGTTCTCGGAGCAAGATCTGGGAATGGAGCAGCGATCTCTTCTGAAAAACGTCTACCGCGACCAAATCACGCCAGCGAACTTGACGGCAGTCTTTGAGGCGGCACGCATCCAGGCATACGCCAAGCGGTTGCTGACCGCGCTGTTGCTGGACGTGTGGTCTAGAAAGCTGCAGGCGCTTATCTCTCTCGCGCCAGGCCTGCTGCCACAGGCGGAGCGTCAAAACCTGTGCTCCGGCATCATGTCGCTTCGCAACCATCTGGCAGATGCGGCGGAGCCGACGCTTGAGTTCATCGATGCGCTCCTTGATCGATTCGGCCGTGCCTGCAAGCTGCTCCGTGACGGCCAAATCGAGCACCCAAATGTCAGGTTTGAGCCGATCACAAGTGACGTCGTGACAGCCCTAGCTGGTAACCCCACCCTTGGAGCCCTCGGGTTGCGCGAGGCCGCTGTAGCACTTGGCCTGGTGGGGATGGGCTTGAGCCGCGACCATTGGATAGTGGAAGCCGAGTCTCTGGACAGGGAATCGGGCGTGCTGGCGGTCACTGGAAAAGGTGCAGCAGCGGCCCGTACCAAGGTGTACCTGACGGCCAGCGCGTCCGGCGCCGCGCTGCTTCGCAGTGAGGGCCACCTGGTGGAGACAGAGAGCCCCCTTTTGATCCAGTCGCAGAAGCTGGCAGTGCCAATGTCCCGATCTCCGAGGGGAGCAGCAGGGCGGACTGGGGTACCGAAAGCGCGCGATGTAAGCATATCGACGCTGCTGCAAACCTACGCTACCGCTGAAGATCTGTATGAAGCATTCCGACAGGAGCTTGCGCTATGACTGATTCAACACCAGTGGGCCGGGTCGCGGCGGCGCTCGAGGAAGCCGGGTACCAGCGTATCGCCAACGGACTCCGGGTCGGCGAGTTGAAGTTCCAATTTCCCGCCGCGCTCGTGAAGGCGAAGAGTTCTGCCGACTTGATCCTTGTCGCCGATATCGCCAGCGAGAGCGAGTCGCAGTTGACGCGTAAGGTCG
>NZ_JBFJMY010000725.1:0-1313 GCF_041633695.1 Hydrogenophaga sp. | reverse complement strand
CCTCGGGACTTTGCCCGGGACGATGCGCCGCCTGGATGTGCTGCACATGCAAGGCGATCTGGTGCTGCGCGCAGCATGCGCGCGCATGCGCTTCAAAATGATCGGCGGCGGCTTGTAAACCGTGGTGCACATGCAGGGCCACCACCCGCCCCGGCCAGCGCCGCTGGGCTGCCAGCAGCAAGGCGGTGGAGTCCGGGCCCGCGCTGTAGGCCACCGCCACCCAGGGGTTTGCATCTGCCGGGTTCCAGGCCGGCGCGGCCAGCCGGGTCCAGCGCTCCAGCGCCCCGTCGCAAGGATTGGCGGGGATGGATGCCGGGTTCAACTCAGCGCTTGGGCTTGGGGTCGGCCTTGGTGTCGTTGAACCGGCCATAGCTGTTGAGGCGCGCGTAGCGGCGGTCCACCAGCTCGTCCACCGAGAGATCGGCCAGCTGGCGCCAGGCATCGTTGAGGGCGCGTTTGAGAAACGCGGCCATTTGCTTGTGGTCGCGGTGCGCGCCACCCACCGGCTCGCTGACGATCTTGTCCACCAGGCCCAAAGCCTTCAAACGGTGGGCGGTGATGCCCAGCGCGTCGGCGGCGTCGCTGGCGCGGTCGCTGGTTTTCCAGAGAATGGAGGCGCAGCCCTCTGGGCTGATGACCGAATACACCGAGTACTGCAGCATCAAGACCTGGTCGGCCACCGAAATGGCCAGCGCACCGCCCGAACCACCCTCGCCAATGATGGTGCTGATGATGGGCACTTCGAGCTGCGCCATCTCGAAGATGTTGCGGCCAATGGCTTCCGACTGGCCACGCTCTTCGGCGTCGATCCCGGGGTAGGCGCCGGGCGTGTCCACAAAGGTGAACACCGGCAGCTTGAACTTTTCGGCCAGCTTCATCAGGCGCAAGGCCTTGCGGTAGCCCTCGGGTTTGGTCATGCCGAAATTGCGCAAGCCCCGCTCTTTGGTGTCGCGCCCCTTCTGGTGGCCCAGCACCATGCAGGGCTGGCCATTGAAGCGCGCCAAGCCCCCCACGATGCTGAGATCGTCGGCGTAGTGGCGGTCGCCGTGCAACTCCACGAAGTGCGTGAAGATGTCGCGCACGAAGTCCAGCGTGTAGGGCCGGTCGGCGTGCCGCGCGATCTTGGTGATCTGCCAGGGCGTGAGGTTGCTGTAAATGTCTTTAGTGAGCTGCTGGCTCTTGCCCGCCAATTGCTCGATCTCTTCCGAGATGTCCACGGCAGACTCGGTCTGCACATAGCGCAGCTCTTCGATTTTGCGTTCCAGCTCGGCTATCGGCTGCTCAAAATCGAGAAAATTCTTTTTCGCCAAGGT
>NZ_JBFJMY010000724.1:0-1322 GCF_041633695.1 Hydrogenophaga sp. | reverse complement strand
TTGGAGCTGGAAATCGCCCGGCCCGGCACCCTGACCACCGAATACCACTGGACAGCATGAAGGTTTTGTATTTCCACCAACATTTCGTGACGCCGCACGGGGCGGGTGCGATTCGCTCTTACGCCATGGCGCGCCGCTTGATCGAGCGCGGCCACGAGGTGACCATGGTCTGCGGCAGCTTCGCAGGCGGCAACACCGGGTTGACCGGGCCGTATGAGAACGGCTTGCGGCGGGGCCAGGTAGATGGCATTGATGTGGTGGAGCTCGACCTGGCCTATTCCAACCACGACGGCTTGGTGAGGCGCTCGCTCACGTTCCTGAAGTTCGCCATGCGCAGTGTGTGGCTGGCCCTGCGCGAACGGTACGACCTGGTGTTTGCCACCACCACGCCCTTGACCGCCGGTATCCCGGGCATTGCGGCGCGCTGGCTGCGCGGCAAACCCTTTGTGTTTGAAGTGCGCGATCTGTGGCCCGAGCTGCCGCGGGCCATGGGCGTGATCCGCAACCCGGTGGTGCTCTGGGCCATGGGTGTGCTGGAGTGGGCGAGCTACCGCTCGGCCCATGGCCTGGTGGGCCTGTCGCCCGGCATCGTCGAAGGCATTGCGCACCGGGGCGTACCGCTCAAGCGGATCGCGCTGGTGCCCAACGGTTGCGATCTCGATCTGTTTGCGCAGAACGCCGAGCCCTGGCGGCCCGAAGGGATTGCCCCCACGGATCTCATGGCGGTGTTTGCCGGTACACACGGCATGGCCAACGGTCTGGACGCGGTGCTGGACGCGGCGGCCGAACTCAAGCGCCGGGGGCGCGGCGACATCAAGCTGCTGCTGATTGGCAATGGCAAGCTGAAACCGGCGCTGCAGGCACGTGCAGCGCGTGAAGCGCTGGACAACGTGGTGTTTCACGAACCCGTGAACAAGGCCCGGCTGTCGGGTCTGATGGCCGCCACCGACGTGGGGCTGCAAGCGTTGGCGAACGTGCCCGCGTTCTATTTCGGCACCTCGCCCAACAAGTTTTTTGACTACATTGCCGCCGGCCTGCCGGTGCTCAACAACTACCCCGGCTGGCTGGCCGGGATGATCCGCGAGCACGCGTGTGGCTTTGCGGTACAACCCGATGACCCAGCCGCCTTTGCCGACGCGCTGGAGCAGGCCGCGTCTGATCGCGCCGCTCTGCGGGCCATGGGCCGACGCGGCCGGGCGCTGGCGGAGCAGGACTTTGACCGCGCGCTGCTGGCCAACCGTTGGGTGGACGCCCTCGAAACGACCTGGCAGGCACACAGCCAACCCAACAAACAGACAAGGACATCATGAGCTCCATCATTC
>NZ_JBFJMY010000723.1:0-1337 GCF_041633695.1 Hydrogenophaga sp. | reverse complement strand
GATCCGCCACACCGCCAACCCACCCGACACCCACGTGGCCTGGACGCTGTGCGCCACGCGCTCGGTGCTGGTGGCCAGCCGCGCCTACCTGCGCCGCCAGGGCGCGCCTGAGGTTCCGAGCGATCTGGCGCGGCACAACTGCCTGCACTACCCGCGCACGCAAGACGCCCCGGCCTGGATGCTGGAGCCGCTGTCCCGCAAACAGGGGGGCGAACGCGCCACGGTACAGGTGTCGGGCTCGCTCACGGCCAACAACAGCGAGGCCTTGCGCGACGCCGCGCTGGGCGGGATGGGCATCGCTTTGCTGCCCGACTTCACCGCCCAGAGCAGTTTGCAAAGCGGCAAGCTGATGCAGGTGCTGCCCGACTGGAAACCGGTGGGCGCGTTCGCGGAACAAATTTACGCCATACGCCCATATTCGGCCCATGTGCCGCGTGCGGTGACGGCTTTCGTGGGTTACGTGCGCCAGGCATTTGCCGCCGGGTTTTCCTGACGCCCGCAGGCGTGGCAGCCCCAGTTTTGTGATTTGGGCGGCCGCATGACCTTGGCGCCACACAAACCTAGGGTTTACCCTATACTTTCGTTACCTTGTTACCAAGCCACGGAGGTTGACACCATGCCCAGCACACTTTCCAGCCACCCCAGCAGCCTAGTTTTGGGACGCCCCCACACAGCCGATGGCCTACGGAATACCGCCGCTACCGCCCTGCGGTGGGGGCACAGGTTCTGGATGGCGCTCACGACCCGGGTTGCGCCAAAGACCACCCAACCGCTGACCCGATTCCAAGAAGCCGAACAAACGCGCGCCATGGCGGACAAGCTGCTGAGCAGCGACCCGCGCTTTGCGCACGAGCTCTACGCAGCAGCCGACCGCCACGAAAGGGCCGCGCAGAATTGAGGAGGGACCCGGGTCTGTTCACGCTATGTCTCCAAGTGCGAACCGGGTGACACAACAGACCCCGACGGCTGGCCCGACCACCAGCGTCACAGATGGGCCGCCGCTGCCGTCGGTCAGCTGGCGCACCGCAGCGATGGGGCAGTACCGCAACGGCAAGTGAATCGGCGGTGGTTCAGAGCGTAGTACGCGCCAGCCCGTACTACGCCATGGCAGCCCAGCGCCATTGCACGTGGAGCGAACACGCCTCGCCCTGCGCCAGCACGCGCAAGCCCGGCCGCCCGGGCAGGTGGAAGGCGTATATGGGCTGGGTGATGGGCTCGAAACAAAACGCCGGGCCCTGCGGTGGCCGGTAGATCAGGCAGAAGTGCTGCGCGGCGCCACCGTCGTGTTCGAAATCCGGCATGGACGCGGTGAGCTGCAGACCCCGCTCGGGCCACTC
>NZ_JBFJMY010000722.1:0-1344 GCF_041633695.1 Hydrogenophaga sp. | reverse complement strand
TGCCTGCTGCGGTAGCGATTGAACTCCCTGGAGCCGCCCCGGTTCGTCACCTGGGCGAAGCAGCAAAGTATATGCATCCCTCAGAATAGACCCGTCTACCCCATTTGGAGCCCCACATGACCGCCCTCCCCCTGGCCGCCCCGCTCGACGCAGGACTGTGCCCCCAACGCAGCCAACGCTTGCTGGACGTGCTGAACCGCGAAATTCAAAGCCAGCGCCTGCCCGGTGCCGTGGCCCTGGTGGCACGGCGTGGGCAGATCGCCTTGTTTGAAAGCCTGGGGCAGCAAGACCCGGGACGCGCGATTCCCATGGCGCGGGATTCGATCTTCCGCATCTACTCCATGACCAAACCCCTGGTGTCGGTGGCCGCGATGATGCTGGTGGAACAAGGCAAGCTGCTGCTGAGCGACCCGGTGAGCCAATACCTGCCCGAGTTCTCGCAACAGAAGGTGGCGGTGATGCGCAACGGCGAAGAAATGCTGACCGACGCGGTGCGCCCCGCCACGGTGCAGGACTTGCTGCGCCACACGGCTGGCCTGACCTACGAATTCTTGGGTGAATCGATGGTGCAGCGCCAATA
Source organism: Hydrogenophaga sp. (assembly GCF_041633695.1). Lineage (GTDB taxonomy): Bacteria > Pseudomonadota > Gammaproteobacteria > Burkholderiales > Burkholderiaceae_C > Hydrogenophaga. The sequence continues at coordinate 764 of NZ_JBFJMY010000722.1, read as the reverse complement.
CACACAAGAACACATCTCTTCGCGCCAGCGCAGCAACGCGGCGTTCAGCGAAAAGCTCGCGGCCATCCCCTTGATGTTCCAGCCCGGCGAAAAGTGGGAATACAGCCGGGCCACCGACGTGCTGGGCCGGCTGGTGGAGGTGGTGAGCGGCGAGACGCTGGGCGTGCACCTGCAACGGCACATTTTGGGTCCGCTGGGCATGGTCGATACCGGCTTTGTGGTGCCGCCCGAACAGCAGCACCGCATTGCCGAGCCGTTTGCCCACGACCCCGACGGTGGCGTGCCCATGCCGGTGCTGGAACCTCGCACCACGCCGGCATTTGAAAGCGGCGGTGGTGGCCTGATGTCCACCGCCATGGACTACGCGCGTTTTCTGCAGTTCATGCTGAACAAGGGCGAACTCGACGGCGTGCGCCTGCTGGGCCCGCGCACCGTGGCGTACATGACCGCCGACCACCTGGGCGACATTCCGGCCAATGGCGACCTGCTGCCGCCCGGCCACGGCTTTGGCCTGGGCTTTGCCGTGCGCACGGCGTCTGGCGTGTCGTCCGTGCCGACCGGTTGGTTGCCCTGTGCGCACGGCCGGCGTCTCAACCCACAGTAGTTGTAAGGCGGTCCGGTTGGAGTAACGCGGCGCCCAGTTTGCCTCCCGTGTTGGCAACAAAAAAAATATGGAGCGCGTAGTACCCGTACGTTCCGCGCCGCTTTTGGATCGTGTCCGGAAGTGGGTGCCCGTTGGGTGCCGCCGTCGTCCAAAGAGACGG
>NZ_JBFJMY010000721.1:0-1347 GCF_041633695.1 Hydrogenophaga sp. | reverse complement strand
CCCGGCGATCAGCTGGTCGAGCAGCGTGGCACTGAAGGCCTCCACGATCTTCAACTGGATGCCCGGGAAATCGGTTGCGATCTGGGTGAGACAGTCGGGGGCGAGTGTCGGCGCCAGCGTTGGGGACAGGCCAAGGGTGACGGTACCCCGCAGTTCGACGTGGCGTTCCTTCAGTTCGGTGTAGGCGAACTCCGCTTCGCGCAGGATGCGGCGCGCCCGATCGAGGAACACCCGGCCCGCAGGTGTGAGTTGGATCCCACGGGGCAAACGCGTGAACAGCGTCGCTCCCAGGTCCTCCTCCAGGCCTTGCAGCTTGCGGCTCAGGGCAGACTGCACGATCCCCAGTTCGCCGGCCGCGCGCGTGACGCTGCCGAGTTCAGAGGTCAGCACAAAGCACTTGAGATCCCGGATGTCCATGGCGCGGAGGGCGATTCATTGATGACATGCCATTTTGGCATGGGTGCGATGAAAACAAAACGTTGGTCGTCCATGTGACGCGTCTCTACCATGCGGCGGCTGATCAAATATTTTATGGAGATATGCATGAACGCGATAGAAGTGGCCATCATCGGTACCGGCTGGTGCGGCGGAATCCGCGCCGAGACGCTGGCCCGCCATCCCCTGGTCAAGGCCTTGCACATTGCCGAGAGCCGGCCCGACCGCCTGGCCGAGGTGCAGGCGCTGACCAAGCCCGCAACAGCAACGACCGAGTGGGCGGATATCGTCGCCAACCCGGCGATCGAAGCGGTCTACATCTCCGCTACGCCGGAGACCACACACTACCCGATGGCCAAAGCCTGCCTGCAGGCGGGCAAGCATGTGTTCCTTGAGAAGCCGATCGCGATGGAGCTCGCCGAGGCGGACGAGCTCATTCTCATTGCGCGCGAGCGTGGGCTCAAGTTCACCATCGGCTACTCGCAACGCTTCAATACCAAGTTCGCCTACGTGCGCAAGGCCATCCGCGAGGGTTCGATCGGTCAGCCGGTGAGCGTACTGGTTTCGCGGCACATCAGCCGCAGCCTGGGCGGCAAGATCACGGGGCGCACCAAGCTGTCGCCTGCGGCGATGGAGTCGACCCACGACCTCGACTTCGTGCTTTGGTGCCTGGAGCCGGCCAAGCCGGTCCGTGTCTATTCGCAGAACAACTTCGGCGCATTGCAGCAGGCCAGCGGTGTCGCGGTGCCCGACCTGCAGTGGATCACGGTCACCATGGACAACGGCGTGAGCTTTGTGGTCGGTGGCGGCTGGAGCCTGCCGCCGAATTACCCCAATTTTTCCAGCACCTGGATCGAGATGGTGGGCACCGAAGGCGCCGTGTTCGTCGACGACAGCCACCGCGACGTGGTG
>NZ_JBFJMY010000720.1:0-1349 GCF_041633695.1 Hydrogenophaga sp. | reverse complement strand
GCTGGATGGCCTTGCAAGACCCCAAGACGCTGCAGGGAGACAACAAGGTTTTTTACACCACCGGACGGCTGACCAGCGAAATGGTCATCAAGTCGGCGCAAATGGGCGTGCCGGTGGTGGTCTCGCGCAGCGGCATCACCCAGATGGGCCTGGAAGTGGCCCAGCGCGTGGGCCTGTGCGCGATAGGGCGCGCCACCAACCGGCGCTTTCTTTGCTACACCAACAGCCAGTGCCTGCACCTGGACGCGCCACCCGAGGCCGTGCCGCTGACCGGTGAACGCGGCCCGGGACTGGTGCGCGCCGCTTGATTCTGGGTGGTTGCGGCCCGCATCGGGCATAAACTCCGGGGATGGCGGGCGATCTGTTGCACCGCCGCGTTGGCCTGCTTCCAGGCCGCACCGTCTATTGAAAGCCACCCCTCCATGAGCGCTACCGTCCACGTCATCGACCACCCCCTGGTGCAGCACAAGCTCACGCTGATGCGCCGCAAAGACACCAGCACCAAGAGCTTTCGCGAGCTGGTGCACGAGCTCAGCGCCTTGCTGGCCTACGAGATCACGCGCGATATGCCGATGCAGGAAATCGAAATCGAGACACCGCTGGAGACGATGACTTCGCGCGTCATCGACGGCAAGAAGCTGGTGCTGGCTTCCATCCTGCGGGCAGGCAACGGATTCCTGGACGGCATGCTGCAAGTGGTGCCCGGCGCACGCGTCGGCCACATCGGCCTGTACCGCGACCCGACCACGCTCAAGGCGGTTGAGTATTACTTCAAGATGCCGCAAGACATGCAGGAGCGCGACGTGATCGTGCTCGACCCCATGCTGGCCACCGGCAATTCGGCGGTGATGGCGGTGGACCGCCTGAAGCAGACCGGTCCCAAATCGATCCGCTTCGTGTGCCTGGTGTCTTGCCCAGAGGGCATAAAAAATTTCCACAACCACCACCCCGATGTGCCGATCTACACCCCGGCGGTGGACCGGGGTCTGAACGAACACGGTTACATCGTTCCCGGCCTGGGCGATGCGGGCGACCGCATTTTTGGGACGAAGTAAACCCAGCCCCGCGCCGCGCTTTCAGTGCGTCACCCCCTCAAGGGGGCAACACCTGTGGCCCGTCCTGAGCTTGACGAGGGGCGGTTCCACGGTGTTTCTGGCCTACAGCATTGCGCTTCGGAAGTGACTGGAAACACCCGCTGCGCGCAGGGGCACGGTGCAACAACCGGCCATCCTCAAAGTCCGGCGCGGGCAAGAGCTGGCCGGATGCGCTAAGGTTGCGCGATGCAACACATTCCCCCTTCTTTCTGGCAGCTTGGCTGGCGATCTTTGTTGCGCGACTGGCGCGCTGGC
>NZ_JBFJMY010000719.1:0-1352 GCF_041633695.1 Hydrogenophaga sp. | reverse complement strand
CCCGCTCCAGCAGGTACACGGTGCCGCGCGCAGTGACCTCGACCGCCTTCACCACCAACACCGCACCCGCCGCCGAAAAAGCCACCGGCACCGCGCTCACCGCAGCCGCGCCCGCCACCGCACTGCCCGCCACGGCAGAGGCGGTTCCCACCACCGAAGCCACCGGCAAGGCAGACAAAGCCAGAGAAGCCTCGCTCTGGGCCCGCACAGGGGCCGACACCAGGGCCATGGCCAGCGCCAGACCCGAAAGCACATATTTCAATCGTTTCATTGCAGACTCCGAATGGGTATGGAAGAAGTTGGGGTGCAGGCCGCTCATTCGGCAACCGCAGACGCAGAGCTGGTCCGTTCCTGCATGGCCTGTTGACGGCCCACTTGCTCACCGCGCACCTGCGCTTCGGCAAGATCGGCCTCGTGGCGGTCGCGCAGCGTCTTGGCCAGGGTGAAGGCCGAAGTCACCAGGTACAACCAGCTCACGCCCAGGTAGGCGCGGTAGGTGTCGTTCACATCCATGCGCAGCAAGCCCCAGCCGGTCAGCCCCATGGCCACGGCAAATCCGCCCCACACCACCAGCCGCCACATGGGCGTTTCCACCTCGCCCGACTGCTGTGCCTTGTGCGTGTCGCGCACCGCCTTGGACAGCACGAACACCGTGGACAGACAGAACACGTAACCCATCACCATGAACGCCCGGTCCAGCGCCTCGCCCGGCAGATAAGCCAGGCCGGTGGCGCACAAGAAAATGGCGATGCCGAAAGACACCCAGACCTGGAGCTGCCAGGCGCGGGTATCGCGCATCACGGTGACGGAGGAACGGGGGGTGGTTGCAGAAGCCATGTAAACCTCAAAGGGTTGTTGAACACGGCGCGATGATCAGTGGCGGGGTCACTCAAAGCTGCAAATTTATGGCCTCGCACCTCCAATGGACACCTTGGGTATCGAAATAGTGAACCCGATGCCGGCGCAGCCCTTTACCCTTTACATATGAGTGCCCAGTACTTATGCCAGCATACGAACTGTTTCCCCATCGCGCTTGTCGCATGGGCGCACCTGTAAAGACCACCCCAAACACACGATGAACACCATTGACGAGATGCTGAACCTGGCCTTGCTCACCGCCGATCAACACCAGCAAATCAGCGCCTGGATTGCGAAATCCGACTCGCCCGAAGCGATTCTGAAAATGCCAGCGCCACTGTGGCGAGCGGTCGAGAGGGCCAGCGAGGTGATGGGAGTTGATGACGACCTGATGCGCCCGCCTTCGCTCGATGCCGACGATACCGTTTGCAGTTAGGTGGGGTGCGAAGTCGCGTGTGAAATCCATCCACGACGAATGAGGATTTTGCGAAGAT
>NZ_JBFJMY010000718.1:0-1362 GCF_041633695.1 Hydrogenophaga sp. | reverse complement strand
TGAAGATGGAAAACGCCCTGATGGACGCCGTGCTGAACGACAACAAGAAGCCCGAACAAGCGGCGACCACCTGGCTCAGCATGCCCTGCTCGCTCGATTCCACCACCTGCCAGCCGTCGAGGCCGAAGGCGTTCTTGTCGATCATGTCCTGGATCAGCCGGTTGCCGTCGTTGCCCGGCTCGATGCCGTAGATCTTGCCGTTAAGCTTTTTCGAGAACTTGGCGATGTCGGCAAACGACTTCAGTCCGGCCTTGTAGGCGGCTGCGGAAACCGCCAGCGTGTACTTGGCACCTTCCAGGTTGGCGCGCACGGTCTCCACGCTGCCGCTGTCGCGGTAGGGCTTGATGTCGGCTTCCATGGTGGGCATCCAGTTGCCCAGGAACACGTCGATGTCCTTGTTCTCCAGCGACTTGTAGGTCACGGGAACCGAGATCAGGTTGGTCTTGGTGGTGTAGCCCAGGGCCTCGAGCACTTTGCTGGTGACGGCCGTGGTCACCGTGATGTCGGTCCAGCCCACGTCGGCAAAGCGCACATTGCGGCAGCTTTCGGGCTCGGCGGCGGTGGCCACCAGCGGTGTGAAAAGGGATGCGGCCAGCAGCAGCGAGTAACTTGTTTTCATGGCAATTCCTTTGTGAAGAGCTGGCGCAGCCCAGGGTGGGCAGGCAGATCAGAGGACAAAAATGGAACCGGCAATGCAAGGTAGGAGCGGCGCGAGCCCTGCGGGCTGATCGCGGCGTCGAACCGATGGAAGCCGGTTGCGGATCCGCCCAAAGGTGGGCAGAGAGGTACGACCCTGAACGGTGGACGGCGTGGCGTCCGCTATTCAAGGCCCGGTCGTGGCACGGAAAGATCCGCACGGCGGCTGAAGATGCCACCAACAACGACCAGTATCGCTACAGAAGAGACTGAAAAAGCGAAAGAAGCTGCGTATTTTACCGCAGATACCCGTTTGTGGCTGAAAAGCATGCCTGGGCGACACCCGCGTAGAGGGCGCACCGTCTATGGCGTGGGCGGTGAACGGGCGAGAAAAGTTGTTCTTCAACCGCTGTGATGAATGGGGAGGGCATCCATGCCGCATGCACACAGGGCTCCGTGTGGGCGTGGAGCGGGTGCGGTGGCGGTTGGTCGTCCGTCAAGCGCCGGGATGTGCCATCCAGTGACCAGGCCGCCGCGGCTGATGCGGTAGCCGGGCCGCTCTTGTGGGGGCCGGTTTTGAGCGCGCGGTCGGTCTTCCAAAAACACCCCACTCAAAAATTCCTGAGACGGCAAGAACCGTTGCAGGATGTCCAAAAACAAAAAAGCCCCGTTTCACGAGGAAGACGGGGCTTTTAGGGTGTCTTGAGAGGCGCATTGAAACGCTCT
>NZ_JBFJMY010000717.1:0-1369 GCF_041633695.1 Hydrogenophaga sp. | reverse complement strand
GCTGCTCTGAACCGCGACTTGGGGCTCCATGCCCTTGGGCACAGCCAAAGGCTGGGCCGGATTCTTGGCCGGGATGTCGATCGGGATGTCCACCGAGATCGAGCGCGGCTGGGTGTCAAACAACAGCGGAAAGCCCAAAACCCCCAGCAAGACCAGCACGCTGGCGCCGATCAACCGGTGCTTCGCGCGGCGGCGGACCGCATCGACGCTTTGCGGCAGCGGGGTGGCGGCATTGCCCTTGGAAGCGGAGCGGGATTTGAACATTCGGAAGAACCAATACGCCATGGAGGCCCGGCGTCGGGCACGGTTTCAAAAACGGTTGGGGCCGCGCGGCAAACGGCAGATCGGGACCTCAGGCGGCCAGGTGTTTGGCCAACAGGCGGGGCACGCCGTCCTGCAAAACGCCTCCCACGGTGTAGAAAGAACCGAAGACCACGATTCTATCAGCGGGGTCCGCTGCCGACACCGCCGCCTCCAGCGCCAGCCGCGGGCTGGCATGGCATCCCGCCACCTGCACGCAGGCACCGCCAGAGCCTTTGGTCACGCCGCTCATTTCGGACGCCAACCACTGCGCCGTCGCCGCCCGTGCGAGCGGCAAATCGGTGAGATGCCAATGGTCGACCAACGGCGCGATGCGCTCGACCATGGCCAGCAGATCCTTGTCGGCCATGGCACCAAAAACCGCGTGCGTGGTGGGGTAGTAGCCCATGGCGTCGAGGTTTTCGGCCAGCGCCGCCACCGAATGCGGGTTGTGCGCCACATCCAGCACCAAAGTGGGCTGCCCGGGGATGATCTGGAACCGCCCAGGCAGCTCCACCATGGCCAGGCCGTTGCGCACCGCCTGCGCCGTGACCGGCAGTTTGTCGCGCATCGCTTCCAGCGCACCCAGCACGCCCGAGGCGTTGACCAGTTGGTTGGCTCCACGCAGCGCCGGGTAGGCCAGGCCGGCGTAGCGCCGTCCGCCGCGCGACGGGTGCATGGCCCAGCCCCACTGCTGCTGGTCGCCCGCGAAATGAAAATCTTTGCCCAGTCGCCAGAGGTCGGCGCCGATTTCCAGCGCGCGGTCGAGCACACTTTGCGGCGGCACCGGGTCGCTCACCACCACCGGCCGGCCGGTGCGCATGATGCCGGCCTTCTCAAAGCCGATGGTCTCGCGGTCGTTGCCCAGAAAATCCATGTGGTCCAGCGCCACGCAGGTGATGACGGCGCAATCGGTGTCAACGATGTTGACCGCATCGAGCCGCCCGCCCAGGCCCACTTCCAGAATCGCCACGTCCAGCCCGCTGCCCGCGAGCGTGCGCAGGATCGCCAGGGTGGTGAACTCGAAATAGCTCAGGCTCACCTCACCCGCACCGTCTGCGGCGCCGTG
>NZ_JBFJMY010000716.1:0-1370 GCF_041633695.1 Hydrogenophaga sp. | reverse complement strand
CTGCGGATGTCGCGCACCAGCTCCACCATGTTGTTTTCGCTGATGTCCACCACGTGCAGCACTTTGGGGTGGCGCTTGAAGATTTCGCGCGTCACGGCCTGGCCGATGGAGCCCGCGCCGCCGATCACCAGAAAACGGCTGCTGGACACCAGTTCGCGCAGCAGCGCGTCTTGCTGCAACACGTCGGCCTCAAACAAGGGCTGCGAGCGCCCGATCAATCCCAATACATTCATGTTTTTGCTCCCAGGTCAAAGGCGGGCAGCGCACCATCGGGCACGCTAGACGGCAGGTTCACCACCCGCTCTTCCAGCCAACGCGAATTCTCCAGCCCATCGTGTTGGCAGTGCTGGAACATCGTCAGATGTGTCATCAAGCGCCAGATGGGCCGCGTCATCACACCCTTGTCGTTGGTGTAAGCCAGAAAGGCATCGCGCTCGGCCAGCGAGTCCAGCACGATGGCGTTGAGCCAGTGGTTCGCGGTGGTCCCGGCCATGCCGCGTGCAAAGGTGATGCCCCGTTCGTCAAAGAAACTGCCGTAGCGCTCGGCCAGCCCGGTCTTGATTTGCAGAAACGCTGGCAGCCGCTCCATCTGGGCGCAGCCCAGGGCCGCATTCAGGTTGGGCAGGCGGTAGTTGAAGCCCACCTCGTCGTGCACAAACTCGTAGGGGTGGGGCACCTTGGACGTGGTGGTGAGGTGTTTGGCGCGTTTGGCCAGCGTCTCGTCGTTGGTGATGAGCATGCCGCCACCGCCGGTGGTGATCACCTTGTTGCCGTTGAAGCTCAGCGTGGCCATCTGGCCAAAGTTGCCGGTGTGGCGCGTGCCCACGTAGCTGCCCAGCGACTCGGCCGCGTCTTCCACCAGGGCAATGCCCCATTCGGCGCAAATCGCCGCAATCTCTTCGATGCGCACCGGCAGGCCAAAGGTGTGCATGGGCACGCAGGCTGCAATGCGGCGCCCGGTGGTCTTGTTCCAGGCACGGCCTTCGCGCTTTTCGGCGTGTTGCGCCAGAAAGCGGGTGAGCGCGGCCGGGCTCATGCCCATGGTGTCGCGGTCCACGTCCACAAACACGGGGTGCGCACCGGCGTAGCTCAGCGCGTTGCAGGTGGCGATGAAGGTGAGCGCTTGCGAGATCACCTCGTCGTCGCGCTGCACACCCACCAGCAGCAGGGCCGCGTGCAGCGCGGCGGTGCCGTTCACGGTGGCAATGGCAAAGCGCGCGCCGGTGAAAGCCGCGATCTGCTGTTCGAACTCGGTCACCTTGGCGCCGACCGACGACACAAAGTTGGAATCGATGCAGTCGATCAGGTACTGCTTTTCGTTGCCCTCAAAAACGGGGCGGTGCAGGGGAATGAAGTCGGGGCCGAAGATG
>NZ_JBFJMY010000715.1:0-1391 GCF_041633695.1 Hydrogenophaga sp. | reverse complement strand
GCCCGCATCCGCGCCCAGGTCGCGCAGGGGCGGCAGGTGTACTGGGTGTGCCCGCTGATCGAAGAAAGCGAAACCCTGGACTTGAGCAACGCCACCGCGACCCACGCCGAACTCACGGCGGCATTGGCCGGGGGTGTGGGTGGTGTCGGTGGTGCAGCGGGTGCCGACGCTGGCGACGCCCCCGTGCTGGTCGGCCTGCTGCATTCGCGCATGCCGGTGGCCGAGAAAAAGGCCGTCATGTCGCTGTTCACCAGCGGCCACATGGCGGTGCTGGTCTCGACCACGGTGATCGAGGTCGGCGTGGACGTGCCCAACGCTTCGCTCATGGTGATCGAGCACGCCGAACGCTTTGGCCTTTCGCAACTGCACCAGTTGCGCGGGCGGGTCGGGCGCGGTGCGGCGGCGTCGGCCTGCGTGCTGCTGTACTGTCCGCCCAACGGCGGGCGCCTGGGCGAAACCGCGCGCGAACGGCTCAAAGCCATGGCCGACACCAACGACGGTTTTGAGATCGCGCGCCGCGACCTGGAGATCCGCGGGCCGGGTGAGTTTTTGGGGGCACGCCAGTCGGGTGCGGCGTTGCTGCGATTCGCCGATCTGGCCACCGACACCGACTTGCTGGCCTGGGCGCGCGCGGCCGCGCCGGTGATGCTGGAGCGCCACCCCGGCCTGGCCGAGAAACACATCGCGCGCTGGCTGGGTGCCAAGTCTGACTACCTGAAGGCTTGAGCCCGGCGTGCGAAAGCGCACAATAGCGTGTCATGACGTTGACAGAACTCAAATACATCGTCGCCGTGGCGCGCGAGAAACACTTCGGCAAAGCGGCCGAGGCGTGTTTTGTCTCGCAGCCCACGCTGTCGGTGGCGATCAAGAAGCTGGAAGAGGAGTTGGAGCTCAAGATCTTTGAGCGCAACGCCAGCGAGATCGCGGTGACGCCGCTGGGCGAAGAGATCGTGCGCCAGGCGCAGACGGTGCTGGAGCAGGCCGCAGCGATCAAGGAAATCGCCAAGCGCGGCAAAGACCCGCTGGCCGGTCCGCTCAAGCTGGGGGTGATCTACACCATTGGGCCGTATCTGCTGCCCGATCTGGTGCGCCAGGTGATCGAACGCACACCCCAGATGCCGCTCATGCTGCAAGAGAATTTCACGGTGCGGCTGCTGGAGCAGTTGCGCCTGGGCGAGATCGACTGCGCGATCCTGGCCGAGCCCTTCCCCGACACCAATCTGGCGCTCGCGCCGCTGTACGACGAGCCCTTTTACGCCGCCGTGCCGGTGGCCCATCCCTTGGCCCAGCGTGGGAGCGTGACCTCGGCCGAACTCAAGCGCGAAACCATGTTGCTGCTGGGCAATGGCCATTGTTTTCGCGACCATGTGCTGGAAGTCTGCCCCGAGTTC
>NZ_JBFJMY010000714.1:0-1392 GCF_041633695.1 Hydrogenophaga sp. | reverse complement strand
GTGATGTTCGCCGCCTTGATGGCGGGCGCTCTGTGGCTGAATCTGGCCACCGCGTTGGGCGCACCGGTCTCGACCACGCATTCCATCATTGGTGCGGTGATGGGGGCTGGCATTGCTGCAGGTGGCTGGGGCCTGGTCAACTGGGGCACCATCGGCTCGATCGTGATGAGCTGGCTGGTGTCGCCGCTGATGGGGGGCGCCATCGCGGCAGGCTTCTTGTATCTGATCAAACGCAGCATCACCTACCGCAACGAAAAAACCGAAGCCGCCAGCCGGGTGGTGCCCTGGTTGATCGCGGTCATGGCCTGGGCCTTTGGCACCTACATGCTGGTGAAGGGCTTGGGGCAACTGGTCAAGCTGGACATCTTGTTGGCCGTTGGCATGGGCGCGGTCTTTGCCGTTGTGGTCTGGCTGTTGATTCGCGGCCCGATTGCCCGCTCGGCGGTGATGCAGGACAACAGCAAGGAAGGCGTGAACAAGCTGTTTGTCTGGCCTCTGGTGTGCTCGGCGGCGCTGCTCAGTTTTGCCCATGGCGCCAATGACGTGGCCAACGCGGTCGGTCCTCTGGCCGCCATTTACGAGGCGGTCAAGGCGGGCGCGGTGGCGACCAAAGCCGCCACGCCGCTGTGGGTCATGGTTCTGGGTGCCTTTGGCCTGGCGGTTGGCCTGGCTTTGTACGGCGCCCGGTTGATCCGCACCGTGGGCAAGGAAATCACCGAGCTGGACAATATGCGGGCCTATTCCATCGCCATGGCCGCCACGCTCACCGTGATCCTGGCGTCCCAGCTGGGCATGCCCATTTCCACCACGCACGTGACGATCGGCGCCGTTTTTGGCGTGGGTTTTCTGCGTGAATTGCTCAAGGTGAACTACGCCAAGATGGAGTCGGTGGTGTTTTCCGGCCACCAGGGCGAAGACCGGGGTGAGGTGGAAGCCTACCTGCTGCGTTTCGAAGCGGCCGAGGTTCAAGAGAAAAAACGCATGCTGGCCGACATGAAGCGCCGCACCAAAGCGCTGGAAACCGAAGGCGCCATTTTTGACAAAAGCGAACGCAAGGCCTTCAAGAAGGCCTACAAGAAGGAGCTGGTGAAGCGTTCGACGGTGCTGCGCATCGTGGCCGCCTGGATCATCACGGTGCCCGCTACAGCGGTGCTGGCCGCGCTGCTGTTCCATGCGGTTGCAGCCGTCCTGGGGTGATCGGGGGAAAATAGTTCTAGGGTTTTCCCTGAAAACCTGCGACAATCGAAGGCTGCGCAGGAAACTGCGCTGATTTGTGCATCTGCCTCACACTCAGAGTCCTGATGCCGTCGGCCGGACCGAAGCCCTTGGGCTGAAGTCTCGCCATTTGACGGCCACGGCGTGACAGCTGCTTGCCACCGGCAAGCCTCTCAC
>NZ_JBFJMY010000713.1:0-1394 GCF_041633695.1 Hydrogenophaga sp. | reverse complement strand
CCGCTCAGGGCGAACGGGTATTTCGAGCAGTGTCCTAGCGGCGGTGACGCGCTGGAAGCGCAGCGCGGGGGTGGGTTGGCTATCCGCCGAATTCGCGCCCCAGTTCTTTGGCCCGTTTTTGACCGGCTTCCATGGCTTCGACGAAATGCGCCTGCATCTGGCGCTGCTCCATGACCGACAACGCCGCGAACGTGGTGCCGCCCTTGGAGGTGACCCGCTCGCGCAAGGTGGCTGGCGCTTCGCTGGAGCGCTGCGCCAGCGTGGCCGCGCCGACGAAGGTGCCCACCGCCAGTTGGTGCGCTACCTCGGGCGACAAGCCCATGCGCGTGCCCGCGTCGCACATGGCTTCCAGAAAATAGAACACGTAGGCCGGGCCGGAACCCGACAGCGCGGTCACGGCGTCGAGCTGCGGCTCTTGCTCCACCCACACCAGTTCGCCGGTGGTTTTCACCACACGCTCCACCAGTGCGCGCTCGTCGGGGCTCACCGCCGGGCGGGCGAACAGGCCGGTCATGCCCAGGCCGACCAAAGCCGGGGTGTTGGGCATGGCACGCACCACGCGCTCGGTTTGCAGCCAGCGCGCGATGCTGTCGCTGGTGATGCCGGCGGCCACGCTCAGGTGCAGTGCATCGGCCAGAAAGGGCTGGCCGGCCAGCGCCGCGTCTTTGAAGGTCTGCGGCTTGACGGCCCAGACCACCAGGGCCGGCGCTTGCAAATCGGCACTGGCCGCCGAGAGCAAGCCGATGCCGGGGAACTGGGTGGCCAGGCGCTCGCGCTGCTCGTCCCAGGGTTCCACCACTTGCAAGGCGCTGGTGGGCTGTCCTTGGCCCACCAGGCCGCCGATGATGGCGCTGGCCATGTTGCCGCCGCCGATGAAGGTGATGAGGGGGTGCGTGGACGTGTTCATGCCGCTATTGTCCGTGAGGTGTGAAGGGCGCGGGCAATGACTTCGAAGCGGCTGTTCACGGACAACACAGTCTGAGACAACGGTCGACCATCGACGGCTCGGCCAGCCAAAGAGATGCGAAAGTCTGAGACAGGCCCACACCGTTCCTCGTCATTCGAAGTCTCGCCCACTGCCATGGGCAGACCAGTTGTGTGCATCGAAAGGCGGCTTTATGGAAGCCGCCTCGTACTTGCACTTTCGGCCAGAAGTCGCCGTTCGTTTCGCTCTTACGAACGACCGCTTTAGACATACAAACTTATGGAGTACGAATGTAGGCACCAATCGCACGTTGATGCTTGTGAGCGACAAACTTAGCCAAAGGTTTGTGCATATCTAGAGTGATATCGTCCTGTGCATTCTTTACAAGAGCGCGAACTAACCGCGCTGCATCAGAGAGATCGATCGATGAGCGTTGCCAAACCAGCGATGAAGATGCCGGAGTTCCTGG
>NZ_JBFJMY010000712.1:0-1396 GCF_041633695.1 Hydrogenophaga sp. | reverse complement strand
AGGCCGAGTTGGAGTACCTGGTCAACTCGGAAGCCGCCTCGCGTTCGCTGGCCGAAAACTACGTGGGCTTGCCGCTGGACTTTGCTGAGTGATTTGGCCCACCCTGCGCCGCGCTTTCAGCGCGGCGCGCCTGGGTTGGCGCTGTTTTCACCCCTTTCGCACTTGGAAAAATAGTGTGAACAGGCCCTAGTTTGAATGTGGGCGACGCTGTCGCCCGTTTGCATTGGTGACCCAAGGCTTGCGGTTAAATGGTTGGGCAACATTCAAAAACCGTTCAGACACGACCATGACGCTCTCCAAACCTGCCACATCCCCCCGACAGCTCAAGCCCTTGCACCGTGTGCGCATCCTGAGCCTGGCGCTCAACCTGCCCGGCCCTGCCGCCATGATGCGTTTGAAGTCCATGGGCGCCACCTGCACCAAGGCCGAGCCACCCGCAAAAGACGGCAACACCAGCGGGGACCCGATGAGCGCCTACAACCCGGCGGCCTACGACACGATGCACGCTGGCATCAAAGTGGCGCGCATGGATCTCAAGACCGAAGAAGGCCAGGGCGCGCTCCACAAGGAACTGGCCCGCACCGACGTGCTGATCACCTCTTTTCGCCCCTCGGCCCTGGAAAAACTGGGGCTGGGCTGGAACGTGTTGCGCAAGCGTTACCCCGCGTTGTCGATGGTCTCCATCGTCGGTGCGCCCGGTGAGCGCGCCGAAGAACCCGGCCACGACCTGACCTACCTGGCCGAAGCCGGACTCGTGCCCGGCCTGGATCTGCCCACCACCTTGTTCGCCGACATGAGCGGCGCGCTCATGAGCAGCGAAGCCGTGCTGCAAGCCGTGCTCCAGCACAAGATCACCGGCAAAAGCAGCTTTCAGGAAGTGGCGCTGTCGGATGCGGCCCACTGGCTCGCCCTGCCCCGCTCCTGGGGCCTTACCCAAGCCAAGGGTATGGTGGGCGGTGCCCACGCGGGTTACCGCGTATACCCCTGCAAAAACGGCCGTGGGGCCGTGGCCGCGCTGGAGCCGCATTTTGCTGCGGCCTTATGCGAAGCGGCGGGTGTGCGCGTCGGCGCAGTGAGCAGTTTGCTCAAGCCAGCCACACACGCGGCGATTGCCGCGTTCCTGGCGGGCAAGACGCGCCAGCAGTTGGAAAAACTGGCGGCCGAGAAAGACATCCCCCTGCACACACTCGCCTTTTGATGCCACTGCGTCGAGGTGTTTGCCGATGCGCAAGCCATGCAGGCCCCTATGACCCAGATCGAACCGTTGAGGTGCGCCGAGCCCGGCGTGAGAGCGCCGATCAGAGTTGCAGCGGGGAGTGAGGTCAGGCCGCCAATGGCTCGGCCGACCAGAGGGTCAATGGGGGCACGAAGGGGCTGGGTACCGACGGCCCGCGTT
>NZ_JBFJMY010000711.1:0-1401 GCF_041633695.1 Hydrogenophaga sp. | reverse complement strand
GATCTCGACAAGATCCACGGTGGCTTGCAGGTGCGCTGGGGCAAAGCCGGGGAACAACTCAAGTTGCTGAACGGCAATACCGTTGTGCTGGACGATCAGGTGGGCGTGATCGCCGACGAACAGGCGGTGGAATCCCTGGCCGGCATCATGGGGGGCGATGCCACGGCGGTGTCGGACGAGACACAAAACATCTTCATCGAAGCGGCGTTCTGGTGGCCCAAGGCCATCGCCGGCCGCTCGCGCCGTTTCAATTTTTCTACCGATGCGGGCCACCGCTTCGAGCGCGGGGTAGACCCCTCCACCACGGTCGAACACGTCGAGCGCATCACGCAGCTGGTGTTGGATATCTGCGGCGGCCAAGCCGGTCCGATCGACGACCAGACACTGGCCCTGCCCGAAGGCAAGCCGGTGACCCTGCGGGTGGCGCGCGCGGTGAAGGTGATCGGCATGCCGCTCACGCAGGAACAGTGTGCCGGCGCGTTGCGCCGCCTGGGTCTGGCCGTGACCGAGAGCGAGGGCATGGTCACCGTGACGCCACCGTCCTACCGCTTCGACCTTCAGATCGAGGAAGACCTGATCGAAGAAGTCGTGCGTGTGGTCGGCTACAACCAGTTGCCCAACACCCCGCCGAGCGCGCCGATCACGGCGAAAATCCGCACCGAATCGCAGCGGGCTCCGTTCGCGGTTCGCCGCACGCTGGCCCAGATGGGTTACCAGGAAACCATCAATTTCAGCTTCGTGGAGGCCCGTTGGGAGCACGAGTTGGCGGGCAACCCGGACCCCATCAAATTGCTGAATCCGATTGCCAGCCAGATGAGCGTGATGCGCTCGTCGCTGCTGGGCAGTTTGATCGCCGCACTGAAATTCAACCTGGACCGCAAGGCGCAACGTGTGCGCTTGTTCGAGGTCGGGCGTGTGTACCGCAAGGATGCGTCGGTCGAAGACAGCGACAGCACGGTGGCCGGTTTGGACCAACCGATGCGGGTCGCAGGGCTTTGTTTCGGCTCTGCCGAGGCGTTGCAGTGGGGCGCTTCAGACCGCTCCGCCGATTTTTTTGACGTCAAAGGCGATGTGCAGGCTTTGTTCCTGCCTCTGAAACCCGAGTTTCGGGCCGCCGAACACCCGGCGATGCACCCGGGGCGCTGCGCCGGTATCTGGTTGCAGGGGCGTTGCGTTGGCCATGTGGGCGAGCTGCACCCCCGCTGGCGCCAGGCCTACGACCTGACCCATGCGCCCGTGGTGTTTGAACTGGACTTTGACGCGGTGCAGTCCCGCCCGGTGCCGGTGTTTCAGAGCGTGAGCCGCCACCAGGCGGTGGAACGCGATCTGGCCATCGTGGTCAAGGAGTCGGTCACGCACGCGGCCGTGATGGAAGCGGTCCGCTCGGTGGACAGTGCCTTG
>NZ_JBFJMY010000710.1:0-1423 GCF_041633695.1 Hydrogenophaga sp. | reverse complement strand
TGGGCTGATGTCGCCGGTCCAGACCGCGTCCATGTTCTTGCCGTCGGCCGACTCATCGAGGTTGAATTCACCGCCGGTGACGTCACCGGAAACCAGTGAAACCCGCTGCTGGAGCCCGTCACCGCGGGTGAAGCGGCCGCGCACGCTGCCCGGGTATTCGGGATGCCGCTCGAACTGCAGGCTGCCCTGGATTCCAGGTGCATCGACCGGGGCGTCGAGTGGCCGCAGCGTGACTTGCCACAAGCCGTAGAGGTGGGCGGGTGTCATCTCCGCCGGGCTGGCGCAAGCCAGCGGGGGCGTGCTGGCCGGGGTCGCGTTCTGCGCGTGTGCGATAGGCCAGATGCACAGGCAGGCGAAGGCCAGGCCGAGGCTTGCACTGATGAGGGGCCAAGCGGGCTGGGTGGGTGTGTCTTGGTTCATGGGTGAAAAAGTGGCGGGGCGGACAAGTCGGTTCACGCGGGTCAGGAAGTGGGGCTGGGCGTTTTGCCTTCGGCTGCTTGTTCGGCTGCGTTCTGCGCGGCGCGTTGGGCAAACTCGGCGCGCAGGGCGCGCAGCTTTTCGCGCGGGTCTTCTTTGGTGGTGTTCTGGTCCAGAGCCATTTCCTTGATGAAACGGCTGGCCTGACCGGGGATGCTTTCGCGGCCTTTCTTGCGCCGCTTGAGCCAGCTCACGGCCAGCGTGCGTTGCGCGCGGGTGATGCCCACGTACATGAGGCGGCGCTCTTCTTGCAAGCGCTGGGCGATGTTTTCGCTGTGGATGTCGCCCAGGTCGGCGTCTTCGTCGTCCATCTTGAAGGGCAGCAACCCTTCGTTCACGCCCACCAGCATCACGTGCGGCCACTCCAGACCTTTGGAGGCGTGCAGGGTGGACAGGGTGACGACGTTTTCGTCTTTCTCGCGCTCGCTCAGCGTGGACAAGAGGGCAATGGTCTGCACCACTTCGAGCAGGCTTTTGCGTTCGCGCTCGCTGCTCACACCGGCGGCGTCTTCGATCTGCCCACCGCAGCGGCCGGCCACCCAGTCGCAGAAGTCGATCACATTGGTCCAGCGCGCGGCGGCCACCTTGTCGTTGTCTTCGCTCTCGTGCAGGTGCTTTTCGTAGGCGATGTCTTTCAGCCATTCGGTGAGAAAAACCTGGGCGGCCTCGTGCCCCACGGTGTGGCGGGCGCGGTACTCCAGATCGTTCACGGCCCGGCCAAACTCGTGCAAGGTGGCCACGGCGCGCGCGGGCAGGGCGGCGGCCAGGGAGTTCGAGAACAGGGCCTCAAACAGGCTGAGCTTGTATTGCGTGGCGAAGTTGCCCAACTGTTGCAGCGTGGTGTGGCCGATGCCGCGCTTGGGCGTGGTGGCGGCGCGCATGAAGGCGGGGTCGTCGTTGTTGTTGACCAGCACGCGCAGCCAGGCGCAGAGGTCGCGGATTTCGG
>NZ_JBFJMY010000709.1:0-1428 GCF_041633695.1 Hydrogenophaga sp. | reverse complement strand
TAGTTGGGGTCAACGCCCTCGCTGATGTGGTAGCGCACGCGCGGCAAATCCCCCGCCAGCGCGGCTTGGTACAAATCTTTCCAATCGCCTGCGGACATAGCCTTCCTTGTAGTGCGTTTGTTTAACGAACGGAATACCCCGCACCCCAGCGACGCGAGCCGGTTTGCAGGGGCAGGGCTTCTCGTTGGATGGGCTGTTGTGCAGCGCCTGCGCCGTACCGAATGTGCCACGGCGCCCGACCAACCGGGACGCTTACACAAAAGCCCAAAGAAGCTCGACTTTGCCGCCGCTTTGCACCGTTTTACCGCTGTGGCGCAAGCCGAAGATGTGGTTGTGCCTTGACTGAGCGACCAAAGGCATACGGGGCCCGTGGCAGTGGGCACAGGCCCTGGTAATGACAGGTTGCCGCTCCCTACTGGGGAATGCACATGAAATCCCAAAGCGAAACGTCCGCAAATCAACTGCTTTTTGCGTCACTGTTCAATCCCGGCCGAGGCGTGTCGATTCCTTGCGACGCCGACGGTGCAGTGGATTTGAACGAGCTCTCTGAACGGCTCCGAAACGCATACCTGGGCGCACGCGCGCTGGTGGGCCGGGAGTACGCATTTCCGACCGTCGAAGTGGTGCATTGAGCTGGACTGGCGCGCCAGGTCGCATCCTGTAAATTGCAAAGACATGCCGGGCGGATGCCCGTCTTTGGGCGGTCCGTTCAAGGGCAAGGGCCGGGTTCAGCGGAATCTGGACTTTGGTTGAAGAAGATCTGGTGGCGGCCATCCGCGAAAGGGCATAGCTACCCTGCTGATGGCGCATATCCACGCAGAGGCCCGGTGTCTGGGCTTGGCCGAGCTGACGTCGAACGTGAGCAAGACCGCAGAGCCCTTTTTCGCCCGCACCGGCTTTCATGTTGTCGAGCGGCGGTTTCCGGTCCGTCGGGGTGTGACCCTTGAAAATGCGCTGATGCGCAAAACGCTTTCATCTCAGGGGTGAGCGGCGCACGCCGTGGCCGCAGATCTGGCATATTGCCGCCAGGCGCCGATCGGCGACGCTCCAAGCCGATGGCCTCATCCCATACACCCCGCCATGTCTTTCTCTCTCATATGGAACGGTTCGCAGGTGCACAACGATGGGCACGATGCGATCGTTCCCTGGTGGAGCTTTACCAAGACCGTGCTATCGGCTGCGGCGCTGTCACTGGTGCGTGACGGCTGGGTGCGGCTGGATGATGCGGTCCCCGAAGGGCCGTTCACGCTGCGGCAGCTGCTGAGACACGAGGCCGGGTTGGCGGATTATGGCGAGTTGACCGAATACCACGCAGCCGTTGCCCGAGGCGAAACGCCATGGGCGGTGGATGCCATGCTGGAACGCATCGAGGCCACGCGGCTGCGCTACGCCCCGGGGGCCGGTTGGCGGTATTCGAACGTCGGCTAC
>NZ_JBFJMY010000708.1:0-1439 GCF_041633695.1 Hydrogenophaga sp. | reverse complement strand
TTGACGCGACCGGCGACGACCCGCGCAAACCTTCGTTCGTGATTGCCCGCGAGGGCGAGACCACCGGGGTGCGCTTTGCGGCCATCCCGCTGGGCCACGAGTTCACATCGCTGGTGCTGGCGCTGTTGTGGACCGGCGGACACCCGCCCAAGGTCGCGCCCGACGTGATCGAACAGATCAAGGGGCTGGATGGCGAACACCGGTTCGAGGTCTACATGTCTTTGTCGTGCCACAACTGCCCGGACGTGGTGCAGGCGGCGACGTTGATGGCCATCGTCAACCCCAACATCCAGACCGTGGTGATCGACGGTGCGCTGTTCCAGGACGAGGTGGAGCGCCGCCAGGTCATGGCCGTGCCCCTGGTCTACCGCAACGACGAGGTGTTTGGTTCGGGCCGCATGCTGCTGGAGGAAATCGTTGCCAAGCTGGACGTGCAGTCCGATGAACGTGAAGCGGCCAAACTCACCGCCCGCGACCCGTTCGATGTGCTCATCGTCGGGGGTGGGCCAGCTGCCGCTGCGGCGGCGGTGTACGCGGCGCGCAAGGGCATCCGTGTGGGCGTGGCGGCCGAGCGCTTTGGTGGCCAGGTGAACGACACGCTGGCGATCGAGAACTACATCTCGGTGCTGGAAACCGACGGGCCGAAGTTCGCCGCTGCGCTGGAAGCGCAGGTGCGCCACTACGGCGTGGACCTGATGAACCTGCAGCGCGCCGACAAGTTGGTGCCCGCGGCACAGGCCGGTGGCCTGATCGAGCTGCAAATGGCCAATGGCGGTTCGCTGCAGGCGCGCAGCGTGATCCTGTCGACCGGTGCGCGCTGGCGCAACGTGAACGTGCCCGGCGAGCAGGAGTACCGCAACAAAGGCGTGGCGTATTGTCCGCATTGCGACGGTCCGCTGTTCAAAGGCAAGCGCGTGTCGGTGATCGGTGGTGGCAATTCGGGCGTGGAAGCCGCGATCGATCTGGCCGGACTGGTTCAGCACGTGACGCTGATCGAATTCGCCGATGCGCTCAAGGCCGACGCGGTGCTGGTGAGCAAGCTCAAGAGCCTGCCCAACGTGACCGTGCGGGTCAACGCCAAGACCACGGAAATCACCGGTGACGGCGAGCGGGTCAACGGGCTGCGTTTCCAGGACCGCGCGAGTGGAGAAACCCACCATGTCGCGCTGGAAGGGGTTTTTGTGCAGATCGGCCTGGTGCCCAACACCGAGTGGCTCAAGGGCACGCTGGAGCTGAGCCGCTTTGGCGAAATCGAGGTCGATGCCAAAGGCCAGACCAGTCTGCCGGGTGTGTTCGCCGCCGGCGACGTGACCACGGTGCCGTACAAGCAGATCGTGATCGCCGCGGGCGACGGTGCCAAGGCCGCACTCAGCGCATTCGACTACCTGATCCGCCAACCCGTAAGCCAGCAGATCGCCGAAGCAGAAGCGGCAACCGCC
>NZ_JBFJMY010000707.1:0-1450 GCF_041633695.1 Hydrogenophaga sp. | reverse complement strand
TGGATGTCCTGGGATCTTTTTCTGAACTCCTACCTGAGCGAAGAAATCTCGGCCAACGCGGGCGGTTTGCCGATCTGGCCAGCCAAGGCCACCATACCGCTCGGCTTCGCCTTGCTCACATTGCAAGGCCTCTCAGAACTGGTGAAACGGATCGCGGCCTTGCAAGGCCGCTTGCAACTCGATTCGCAATACGAAAAACCCAAGCAGTGACGCACCCGACCAGGCCGTTATTGCCGCACTCCCCCCCACACGCCCATGTTTGACTTCGGATTCATGCCGCCGCTGATGTTCGCGGCGATGATCGCTTTCTTGCTGATCGGTTTTCCGGTTGCCTTCTCGCTGGCGGCCATGGGCTTGCTGTTCGGGGGCATCGGAATCTTGAGCGGCCATTTCGATGCCTCCTTCCTGCACGCCCTGCCACTGCGGTTCCACGCCATCGTCACCAACGACCTGCTGCTGTCGATCCCGTTTTTCACACTCATGGGCGCGATACTGGACCGGTGCCGGCTCGCGGAAGACTTGCTTGAAGGCGTGGGCAAGCTGTTCGGCGGCATGCCGGGCGGTGTCGCTTTTGCGGTGGTGCTGGTGGGTGCGGTGCTGGGCGCCATCACCGGAACGGTGGCCGCGTCGGTGGTCGCCATGGGCGTGATCTCGCTACCGGTCATGATCCGCTACGGCTACAACATGCGGCTGGCCACCGGGGTCATCGCGGCCTCGGGCACCATCACCCAACTGATCCCGCCGTCGCTGGTGTTGATCGTCTTGGCGGACCAGCTCGGCCGCTCCGTGGGCAGCATGTACCTGGGCGCCATCGGCCCCTCGATGCTGCAGATCGGCGTCTTCCTCCTGTTCATCCTGGGGGTCGCGATCTTCAAGCCCAAGCTCATGCCGCCGCTACCGGCCGAAGTGCGCAGCGGCCCGAAGTGGAAGCTGATCCGCCAGGTGCTGCTGGGCATGGTTCCAGCAGCGGGTCTGATGTTTCTGGTGCTGGGCACGATCCTGGCCGGATGGGCCACGCCCACCGAGTCGGGCGCCATGGGGGCGGTAGGCGCCATGATCCTGGCCGCGATGAATGGACGTCTCACCTTGGCGGCGGTGTGGGGCGCCTGCCAGATGACCATGCGTGTCACCACGATGGTGTTGTTCATCCTGATGGGGTCCACCATCTTCACACTGGTTTTTCAAGGCATGGACGGCGGCCTCTGGGTGGAACACTTGCTCACCAGCCTGCCGGGTGGTCAGACCGGTTTTCTGTTGTTTGTCGCCGTCTTCATCTTCTTTCTCGCGTTCTTCCTCGACTTCTTCGAGATCGCGTTCATTCTCGTGCCGCTGCTCGCGCCTGCTGCGAAATCGCTCGGCATCGACATGGTGTGGTTCGGCGTGCTGATTTGTGTGGTGATGCAGACCAGCTTCATGCACCCGCCGTTCGGGGTCGCGCTCTACTACATCC
>NZ_JBFJMY010000706.1:0-1466 GCF_041633695.1 Hydrogenophaga sp. | reverse complement strand
GCTGCGGATCGGCTTCCACCCGCTGCGTGCCCAGCACGGCGGTGGCACCCAGTTCTTCGTTGATCGCCGGCAGAAAGCGTATGCCTTGTTGCTCGAACTTCTCCCCAGCTTTCCAGACCGCCTGGTCCAGCATGCCCAGGGGAGACCCCCGGTAACCGCTGATGAAACCGCGCGTGTTCCAGCCAGCCGCGTCGTCGCGTTGGCGCTGCATCAACAACACCCGCACCAGGGCCTGCGTGCCGGTGAGAAAGACCGCCCCCTGGCGGGCCCACAGGCTGTCGCTGAGGCGGTAGTCGGCGCGCGCCAGGGGCGGCGCGGTGGCGGTCTCGGACATGGCGGGTGCTCCTCTGCTCTTTTGGAAAGAGCCAGCTTATCCCCGGCCATTGAGAAAGTGCTTCTTACTTTCCTTTGATACGGCATTCATAGAGAATGAATGTTCCGTATTTTTCGAACTTCAAGAATGATTGAACTTGATCGACAAGATTTTCTGCTGCTCACCGAACTGCAGCGCGACGCGCGGCAAAGCATCCAGCAGCTGGCGACGGCGACCGGCATGTCCAGCACGCCGTGCTGGAAACGGGTGCGCGACATGGAAGCGGCGCAGATCATCCGCGGCTACACCGCGCTGGTGGACCGGGAGAAGGTTGGGCTGGGCCTGTGCGTGATCGCCGAGCTGAACCTCAGCCACCACAACGAGGAAGACGTGCGGCAGCTCGAAAACGCGTTCGCCGCCTGCCCCGAGATCGTGAGCTGCTACTCCACCACCGGCCAGGCCGACTACGTGATCAAGGTGCTGGTGCCCGACATCCAGGCCTACGAACGCTTTCTGCACCAGACCCTGTTCAAGCTGCCGGGCGTGGCGCATGTGCGCTCCAGCGTGGCGTTGAAAGAGGTGAAGTCGGAAACGCGGCTGCCGTTCCGCTTGCCCCCACCGTCCGAAGGGCGCAAGCGCAAGGCGCGTTGAGTGGCTGGTTGAGCCGGTTTACTGCAGCTTCTGGCGCAGCACGTCGTTGACCTGCTGCGGGTTGGCCTTGCCCTTGCTCGCCTTCATGACCTGACCGACCAGGGCGTTGAAGGCCTTTTCTTTGCCGGCGCGGAACTGGGCCACGTTGTCGGCATTGGCGACCATCACCTCGTCGACGATTTTTTCCAGCGCGCCGCTGTCGTTCATTTGCTTGAGGCCTTTGGCTTCAATGACAGCGTCGATCACCGCTTGCCCAGAAACCACCGAACCTTGACCAACCAGGTTTCCAGTCGTGTCGTGGACTTTCGGTCCAACACCGTCCTGCCAAAGCTGCTCGAAAACCTGTTTCGCCGCGTTGTTCGACACAGTTCCATCTGAAATACGCGTGATCAGCGCAGCCAGTTGCTCAGCGCTCACCGGCACATCGGCCATGTCGCGCTCTTCGGCGTTCAGGCGGCGCGAGACCTCGCCCATGATCCAGTTGCTCACCAGCTTCGGACTC
>NZ_JBFJMY010000705.1:0-1478 GCF_041633695.1 Hydrogenophaga sp. | reverse complement strand
GTGTTCCCGTCGCTGTACGAGGGCTTTGGGTTACCCGTTCTTGAAGGCTTTGCATCGCGCATTCCCGTTGTCGCATCGAACACCACTTCGCTTCCTGAAGTTGCAGGTGATGCCGCTTTGTTGGTCGACCCCCAGTCGGTTGATGAGATTGCCGATGCGATGTTGCAAACCGTCGAGCACGCAGGATTGCGTGATGCTCTTGTCGCGCGCGGACTGATTCATGCGCAGGCCTTTACCTGGCAAGCCACAGCCGCGCGTACCCTTGCCGCTTACCGCCGTTGCCTGCCTTGATCGGCGAGCAGCAGTTGTTGGTACAGCTGCACATGACTCGCTGACATAGCCTCCACCGAATACGGATCTCTGGCGTGTGCCAGTGCGTTCGCCCCATATTCCGCGCGCAGGATTTCATCTTTGAGCAAAGCATCGAGCGTTTTTCCTAGTGCAACCGCATCGCCCACTGGAACGGCGACACCGGTCTTTCCAGAGATGTTGACTCGGTTGACGCCGTTGCACAACTGCGTACACACCACCGGCTTGCCACAGGACATGGCTTCGAGCTGTACCAGGCCAAAGGCCTCCATCGCAGTGACGGAGGGAAGGCAGAAGAGGTCGCAGGCGTGGAAATACGCACCAAGGTCTTGCTCGGCGATCCGTCCGCAGAAGTGCACACGGTCGGACAAACCGAGCCGCGCAGCCTGTTGCATGAGCGAGGCTTTCAGGGGGCCGTCCCCCCCGAGCATCAGAACGGCTTGTGTGTGCTGCATGGCATCGATCAGTACGTCGAAACCCTTGTAAGAAACATGGCGTCCAAGCGCAAAAATCAGCCCTCTACCGGTAGCCTGCGCAACTAGGTTTGTCCGCAATGCTTCGGTGCGTGGTGTGAGTTTCAGGGGCTGGTAATCCAGGCCGTAGGGGATAACGTGCCGCCTTGCAGCGGGGATATCGGGAGGGATCAACGGAGAAGTTTCGAAGTGTGCCGGTGTGGCCGCTACTAGTGCCGCCGCTTTTCGCGCCTCACGCTGCAAAGCCGGCCGGTATAGCCTTAGCAGGTATTTTTGGCTCACGATGTCGCTGTGCCAAGTGATGACCCGAGGCACATCTGCCGGCAGACACAACGAAGCAAAGTGGGTGAGCGGGTCGGGAAAGTGGAGATGAAATAGGTCGAACGGCTGCTCACGGTGCAGGCGCCTGGCACTGGCGACCAGCGCAGGTGACATTGAGGTACGGAAGGCCATCCCAAAGGATGGTGCTTGAACCAGGCGGAAACCGTCGACGGAGTCGTCGAGCCCTCTCAGGTCACGGGATGCCACCAGATTGACCACGTCTACACCTTGCGCAGCCAGGCCTTTGCACAGCAGGTGAGCATGTCGCTCGACGCCACCGTGTTGCTCATTCCAGAAGCGTCCGAACTGGAGCACTCTCATGCTGTGTGGCCCATAGCGTTCATAGCATTTCGGATAAGTACAAAGGTACACCCT
>NZ_JBFJMY010000704.1:0-1483 GCF_041633695.1 Hydrogenophaga sp. | reverse complement strand
CGCCAGTAGCTGGCGCGGTGCGGCAGACCCAGGCGCAGCGCGATCTTGGCCAACCGGTCGCAGGCCGCCCAGCACATCAGCAGCGACGAGGTGTGCACGCGCGAGCGGGTGCGCAGTTCCCACATGCCGGCGTCGGGCTGGTTGTGCACCCGCACCGCCTGTTCGCCCACCGCCTCCAGCAGTGTGAATTCGGCCAGGCCCGCCGGGCGCAGCAGGCGCTGGTCGTGAAAGGCCTGTGCCGCGCCCAGCACGATGTTGCCGTAGACGTCGTGCTGGAAATGTTCGTAGGCCTGGTTGCCGCGCCGCACCGGTCCGTTGTCCCGGTAGCCGGGCAGTTGCGGTACCAGGGTTTCGATGAGTTCGCGCTCGCCGCCAATGCCGTACAGGGGTTGCACATGGCCCCCCGCCGAGCTGGCGACCACGTTGGTGAGCCAGCCCAGATAGCCCTCCATGGTCGCCACTTCCGACAGGCTGTTGAGCGCCCGCACCACAAAGAAGGCATCGCGCAGCCAGCAGTAACGGTAGTCCCAGTTGCGCTGGGTGCCGGCGGCTTCCGGCACGCTGGTGGTGAGGGCCGCGACGATGGCGCCGGTGTCTTCAAAGACGCAGAGCTTGAGCGTGATGGCGGCGCGGATCACCGCGTCCTGCCATTGCAGCGGCAAGGCCAGGCGGCGCGTCCATTCGTGCCAGTAAGACAGGGTCTCGCGCTGCCAGATTTCGGCGGTCTCTTCAATTCCGCTGGACAGCGATTCGTCCGGTCCCAGCAGCAGGCTCACCGGCTGGGTCAGCACAAAGGGCTGTTCCTGCAGCACGTAGGTCAGCGGCACATTGGTGGTGAGGCGCAAGACCTGGTCCGGCCCCACATAGCGGACGTGGTGGCTGCCCTGGGTGGTGCGCGGCTCGGTCTTGCCCCAGTCGAAACGCGGGCGCAGCACGATGCGGATGCGCGGCGCCCCCGACAACACGCGCAGCCGGCGCACCAGTTGCAGCGGGTGGAACATGCGCCCCTTGCTCATGAAACGCGGCGTGAAGTCGGCAATCTCCAGACTCTGGCCCTGGCTGTCGGTGAGCCGGGTCAGCAGCACCGCGGTATTGGGTTCGTAATGTTGCTCGGTCTGGGCCAGGTCTTCCATCACGATGGAGAAGCGGCCATCGAGCGGGTCGGCGCCGCCCAGCAGGGCGTGAAACACCGGGTCGCCGTCGAACCGCGGCCAGCAGCTCCAGACGATGCTGCCCTGGCTGTCGATCAGCGCGCTGGCGGCGCAATTGCCGATGACGCCCATGTGCAGAGAGGCGGTGGCGGGATGCTTCATGGGGAGGACTCCTGGTTATGGTTCGTGCCAAAGGACGAACGGGTGGCGTCCAGCCACCCGCGAACCGCTGTCGGGTCGGGCAGGCGGAACGGTGCCAGCGATGCCCCCGCGCCGACCTTGACGGCCACGCCGCCCAGGGCCAGCACGGCTTCGAACGCGGCCTCGTCGGT
>NZ_JBFJMY010000703.1:0-1487 GCF_041633695.1 Hydrogenophaga sp. | reverse complement strand
GGGCCGTTTCTGTGTTCATAATGATTCTTCTCCTCCAACAACAAGCCGATGCGACATTCGATGTTCTCCCTTCTCGCCCACTGCGGGCGGTTCTTCAAAAACGCCGCGCGGGTGGCACCGCCCGCTGGTCTGTGGTGGCCGGCTGACCCGATGGCGGGGCGGGCATGAAGGTGGGTGCGAACGCCGCGCGGCAGCGCAGCGCCGTGCAAAGCCTGCCCGAGGTCACGCTGTCCGAAGACGGCGAGGTGCGTTTTCTGCACCTGGGAACCGAGTGGATACAAGGCTCGATGATCATCGACGCGCCCTTCGATATCGAACTCGACTACGTGCAGCGCATGATGGCCTGGCTGCTGTTTGTCGAAGCCGATTCGGTGGGCAAGCGCCGGGCCATGCAGCTTGGGCTGGGCTCCGCCGCCCTCACCAAATTTTGTTTCAAGCCCTTGCGCATGCACACCACCGCCATCGAGATCAACCCCCAGGTGCTCACAGCCTGCCGGGGCTGGTTCAAGCTGCCGGCCGATGGCCCGCGCCTGCGGGTGGTGCTGGCCGATGCGGCGCAGGAGATCCGCAACCCCGCGTACACGGCGCAGATCGACGCGCTGCAAGTGGATTTGTACGACCACGAAGCCGCCGCACCGGTGCTCGACAGCCCCGACTTTTACGCCGACTGCCGTTCGGTGCTGAGCGACGAAGGCATGATGACGGTGAACCTGTTTGGCCGCGACGCCAGTTACGAACATTCGCTCAAGAGCATTTGTGCCGCGTTCGGCGACGATGCGGTCTGGGTTTTCAAACCCACGCGCGAAGGCAATGCCGTGGTGCTGGCCCAGCGCAACGCCAGCCGCCCGACCCGCATGGCGCTGCTGGCGCGG
This sequence comes from Hydrogenophaga sp., assembly GCF_041633695.1. Lineage (GTDB taxonomy): Bacteria > Pseudomonadota > Gammaproteobacteria > Burkholderiales > Burkholderiaceae_C > Hydrogenophaga. The sequence continues at coordinate 615 of NZ_JBFJMY010000703.1, read as the reverse complement.
GCCGAAGCGGTGCAGGCACGCTGGAAGTTGCCCGCGGTCAAATGGTTGCGCATTTTTGCGCCGGTCTCCAAGATCTGAACTTGTCGCCATCCCAACTTCTTTCACGCGCATGAAAACCCCAGCCTCCGCTCCGGTCGAAAAACCCGCCCACCAAGGTCCGCTCGACTGGCGCCTGCTGGTGGACTGGTTGAGCGAAGACGGTGTGATCTCCAAGGCCGAAGCGGCGCGCACCGTGGCGCGCTGCTCGGTGGCGCAGAGCGCACAACACCCCTTGCAAAGGCTGTCGGTGGTGGGCATGGCGCGTGCCAGCGACGGCCATGTGCTCGACGCCGAGCAGCTCACCGAATGGCTGGCCGCGCGCTGTGGCCTGACCTATTTGCGCATCGACCCGCTGAAGGTGGAGGTGGGCAAGGTGGCCGACGTGATGAGCGCGGCCTATGCCGAGCGCCACAAGGTGTTGCCGGTGCAGGTGAGCAGCACCGAGGTGGTGGTGGCCACCGCCGAGCCCTTTGTGCGCGATTGGGTGGACGAGCTGGAGCGCCAGACGCGGCGCAGCGTGCGCCTGGTGCTGGCCAGTCCGGCGGCCATCAGCCGCTACACGGCGGAATTTTTTGC
>NZ_JBFJMY010000702.1:0-1487 GCF_041633695.1 Hydrogenophaga sp. | reverse complement strand
TGCTGCGCGACCCCGAAATGGCCGATCTGGCCCAGGAAGAAATCCACAGCGCCGAGTCCGATCTGGAGCAACTCGACGCCGAGCTGCAGCAACTGCTGGTGCCCAAGGACCCGGACGACGAGCGCAACGCCTTTCTGGAAATCCGCGCCGGCACCGGCGGTGACGAATCGGCCCTGTTCGCTGGCGATCTGGCCCGGCTCTACACGCGCTACGCCGAGACCCAAGGCTGGCAGGTGGAGACGGTGAGCGAGTCGCCCGGCGAACTGGGCGGCTACAAGGAAATCGTCTTGCGCGTCGCCGGTCGCAGCGCGCACGCCGGTGTGTACGGCCAGCTGCGTTTCGAATCGGGTGGCCACCGGGTGCAGCGCGTGCCGGCCACCGAAACCCAGGGCCGCATCCACACCAGCGCCGCCACCGTGGCCGTGATGCCCGAGCCCGACGAAACCCAGGCGGTGCAGCTCAACCCGGCCGAGCTGCGCATCGACACCTACCGCGCCAGCGGCGCCGGCGGGCAACACATCAACAAGACCGATTCCGCCGTGCGCGTGACCCACCTGCCCACCGGCCTGGTCGCCGAATGCCAGGACGGCCGCTCGCAGCACAGCAACAAGGCGCAGGCCTTGAAGGTGCTCACGGCGCGCTTGCAGGAAAAAGACCGCAGCGAACGCGCCGCCAAAGACGCGGCCACCCGCAAGGGCTTGGTGGGCAGCGGCGACCGCAGCGACCGCATCCGCACCTACAACTTTCCGCAAGGGCGGCTGACCGATCACCGCATCAACCTCACGCTGTACAAGCTGCTGCAGGTGATGGAAGGCGATCTGGGCGACGTGGTGCGCGCCTTGCAAGTGGCGCGCGGCGTTGAGCTGCTGGCCGAGCTGGAACAAAGCAGCCTCTGAACCGGCATGCCACATACAGCCCACACCCCAGACACCCCGACCACCTTGGCCCAGGCACTGCAACAGGCAAGTGCTGCAGGCCTGGACCGGATCGACGCGCAACAGCTGCTGCTGCTGGCCCTGGGCCGCGACACCGGGGCCCGCGCCTGGCTGCTGGCACACGGCGACGACCCCTTGCCACACGACTGCGCCAGCACATGGGCCGGCCTCACCCAGCGCCGCCTCGCCGGCGAACCCTTTGCCTACATCCTGGGCCAGCGCGAGTTTTTCGGGCTCACGCTGCAAGTCGATGCCCGGGTGCTGGTGCCCCGGCCCGACACCGAAACCCTGGTGGAATGGGCGCTGGAGAAGCTGGATACCTGGCCCGCCGAACCCGCACCCCGCCTGCTGGACCTGGGCACCGGCAGCGGCGCGATCGCTCTGGCGCTGAAATCGCAACGGCCCAAAGCCCAGGTTTGCGCCACCGACGCCAGCGTCGGCGCGCTGGCCGTGGCCCAGGCCAACGCCCAGCGGCTCGGTCTGGCGGTGGAGTTTCGCCCCGGCCATTGGCTGGCCGCCGTGCCCGGGCAGCGCTTTGACCTCATCGCCAGC
>NZ_JBFJMY010000701.1:0-1487 GCF_041633695.1 Hydrogenophaga sp. | reverse complement strand
TCTCCTCGGTCAGACCGTCGGCCTGGGCTTGTTGGCGGATTTCGGCTTGCCGCTGGTCAAACAGGTCGCTGGCCCGCTTGAGGAACAGGATGCCGAATATGTATTCCTTGTACTCGCTGGCGTCCATGTTCCCGCGCAGCGCGTCGCAGGCGGTCATCAACAGGCTTTCGAGGCGGGCGAGCGTGAGCTTGGCTTGGGGCATGTGGGCTTTGTGGGAACGGGAAACGCCGGTCTGGGGCCGGCCGGCGTGTGGGGTGCATGTTACCCAACAGGGCCATGAAAAACGGCGCCCGAAGGCGCCGTTTTGAGTGAATGCCGTGATCAGCCCGCCGCTTTCACCTTCAAGCGCCACGCATGCAGCAGCGGCTCGGTGTAGCCGCTGGGTTGTTCCTTGCCCTTGAACACGAGATCGAGTGCGGCCTGGTAGGCCTTACTCTTGGCGAAGTTGCCCGCCATTTTTTTGTACAACGGATCACCGGCGTTTTGCCCGTCGACCACGGCGGCCATGCGCTTGAAGGTCTTGTGGACTTGTGCTTCGCTGACCACACCGTGGTGCAACCAGTTGGCAATGTGCTGGCTGGAGATGCGCAGCGTGGCACGGTCTTCCATCAGGCCCACGTTGTGGATGTCGGGCACCTTGGAGCAGCCCACGCCCTGATCGACCCAGCGCACCACGTAGCCCAGAATGCCCTGGGCGTTGTTGTCCAGCTCCTGCTGTTTCTCGGCCGCGCTCCAGTTGGGGTTGGCGCTCACGGGGATGGTCAGCAGACCGGTGAGCAGGTTGTCGCGCTCGGTGTTGAAGTCGATCTTTTCCATGTCCTTCTGCACGTCGGACACCAGCACCTGGTGGTAGTGCAGGGCGTGCAGGGTGGCGCCGGTGGGGCTGGGTACCCAGGCGGTGTTGGCGCCGGATTTGGGGTGACCGATCTTGACCTTGAGCATGTCGGCCATCAGGTCGGGCATGGCCCACATGCCCTTGCCGATCTGGGCCTTGCCGCGCAGGCCGCAGTTCAGGCCCACCAGCACGTTGTTGCGCTCGTAGGCCTGGATCCAGGCGCTGGTTTTCATGTCGCCCTTGCGGATCATGGGGCCGGCCAGCATGGCGGTGTGCATCTCGTCGCCGGTGCGGTCCAGGAAGCCGGTGTTGATGAAGGCCACGCGGCTGGAGGCGGCTTCGATACAGGCGGCCAAGTTGACGCTGGTGCGGCGCTCTTCGTCCATGATGCCGAGCTTGACCGTGCTGTCCTTCAGGCCCAGCACCTTTTCCACTCGGCTGAACAGCTCGGCGGCAAACGCCACCTCGCGTGGGCCGTGCATCTTGGGCTTGACGATGTAGACCGAACCCTTGCGCGAGTTGCGGATGGCGTCTTTCTTGGTGCGCTTGAGGTCGTGCATCGCGATGGTGGTGGTGACCATCGCGTCCAGGATGCCTTCGGGAATCTCTTTGCCGTCCGCGCCCCAGAGGATGGCGGGGTTGGTCATGAGGT
>NZ_JBFJMY010000700.1:0-1489 GCF_041633695.1 Hydrogenophaga sp. | reverse complement strand
GGTAGAAGGTCTGCACCTGGTCGGCGCGAAAGCCGTTCTTTTTCAGCCAGACCGCAAGGTTCATCATGTCTTCGTCGCTGGTGCCCGGGTGGGCCGCGATGAAGTAGGGAATCAGGTACTGCTTCTTGCCCACCTCTTCGCTGAACTTCTCGAACATCTGCTTGAAGCGGTCGTAGCTGCCAATGCCCGGCTTCATCATCTTGTTGAGCGGGCCACTCTCGGTGTGTTCGGGCGCGATCTTGAGATAACCACCCACGTGGTGTTGCACCAGCTCTTTCACGTACTCGGGCGATTTCACCGCCAGGTCGTAGCGCAGGCCGGACCCGATCAAAACCTTCTTGATGCCACGCAGTTCGCGGGCCCGTTTGTAGATTTTTATGAGCGGACCGTGGTCGGTGTGCAGGTTGGAGCAGATGCCGGGAAACACGCAACTGGGCTTGCGGCAGGCGGCCTCGATCTCGGGTGTTTTGCAGCCCAGGCGGTACATATTGGCCGTGGGGCCGCCGAGGTCGGACACGATGCCGGTGAAGCCCTCGACCTTGTCGCGGATGTCTTCGACCTCGCGGATGATGGACTCTTCCGAGCGGCTCTGGATGATGCGCCCCTCGTGCTCGGTGATGCTGCAGAACGTGCAGCCACCAAAGCAGCCGCGCATGATGTTGATCGAGAAACGGATCATCTCCCAGGCCGGGATCTTGGTCGCGCCGTCGTGTTTGCCGTGTTCGTCGGCGTAGGCCGGGTGCGGGCTGCGCGCATACGGCAGGTCGAACACGTAGTCCATCTCGGCCGTGGTGAGCGGGATGGGCGGCGGGTTGATCCAGACATCGCGCGCGGTCGCGCCTTCGCCGTGCGCCTGCACCAGCGCACGCGCATTGCCTGGGTTGGTCTCCAGGTGCAGCACGCGGTTGGCGTGGGCGTAGAGCACGGCGTCGCTCTTGATCTTCTCAAAGCTCGGCAAGCGGATCACCGACTTGTCGCGCGGCGGCACCTTGAGGCGCCCAGCCAAGGCCGGGTTGGCCACGAACTGCATCACCTTGGCGCCCGGCTCCACCGATGTCGGCTCCGCGCTGCCCTCTTCTTTGGCGCAGCTCTGGCCTTGAGCCTGGGCTTGCTCGCTGGTGGTCTGGTAAGGATTGATGTGCGCATCGACGCGGCCGGGCATGTCGACCTCGCTGGAATCGATCTCGATCCAGCCTTCGGAGGTCGGGTCGGCCGGGCGGCGCACAAAGGCGGTGCCGCGCACGTCGGTGATGTGCTCTACCGGCTCGTTCGCGGCCAGGCGGTGCGCGATCTCCACCAAAGCGCGCTCGGCGTTGCCGTACAGCAGCAGGTCGCATTTGGCGTCCACCACCACCGAGCGGCGGACTTTGTCGCTCCAGTAGTCGTAGTGCGCGATGCGGCGCAGCGAACCTTCGATGCCGCCCAACACAACCGGCACGTCTTTGAACGCCTCGCGGCAGCGCTGGCTGTAGACGATGGCGGCGCGGTC
>NZ_JBFJMY010000699.1:0-1523 GCF_041633695.1 Hydrogenophaga sp. | reverse complement strand
TGGCTACTGCGGCTTGCCGGTTGCGCAACACGGTGTCGCGCACAGCCTGGGCCAGGCGGCTGTTGGTGTCGGCGCTGGTGAAGCGGGCTTCGATGGCATCCAGCGATTCGTCCAGCGGTTCACCGGCCTGTTGCCGGGCGTCGTAACGCGCGATGGCTTCCCGCGCTTCTTGCACGGTGAGCCCGGTTTCGTCGGCGATGCGCCCAAGCGTGGCCCAGTATTCGATCTGACCGGCCACGGAGCGGCGCTGCGATTGCGCTGCCTGGCGGGCTTTTTGCACCAGCGCGGCGGGCAGCTTGACGGAGGAAAACGGGTTGGCAGTGGGAGGGGTAGGTGGCAAGTTCATGACAACTCCTTTATGGCGCATTTTGCGCCATAAAGGCGAAAACAGCAATCTGCATAATCCAAGGCTCCAGCTTGTCCAATCTGCCGCATGAAAAAACAGGGAACCGTTGTGCGCTGGGATGCAGAAAGGGCCTTCGGATTCATCCGAAGCCCGCAAATCCCGGCCGATGTCTTTTTCCATCTGCGCGACTTCACCGGCCACCCGGGGCCGCGCGAAGGTTTGCAGGTCACGTTCGACGAGATCCATGTGGGCGGCAAAGGCCCCCGGGCTTTGTCCGTCTCGGCCAGCACCAATACCATTCTGGCGCCCACTGCCGAAACGCCGCCCGACGAAGCGGCGCTGCTGCCACCGGGCCGCCGCGCCACCCCGCGCAGCACGCCGCCGCACTTGAAAAAGCGCGACGACCGGCTGGTGTGGTCGGCCTTGGGTTTGATGGCGCTGTGGCTCTTGTTGTGGCTGATCGGCATCGGGCTCGGCCGTTTCCCCTGGGTGGTGCTGACCGGCGTGGTCATGCTCAACCTGCTCACCTTCTACGTCTACTGGCGGGACAAGCACGCCGCCACCGCTGGCGACTGGCGTGTGAGCGAAAACCAATTGCACGGCCTGGCACTGGCCGGTGGCTGGCCTGGCGCCTGGTTTGCGCAACAAATCCTGCGCCACAAATCCAGCAAGCAGCCTTTTCGGTCGATGTATTGGGCCACCGTGGGGCTCAACTACCTGGGCTTGCTGGCCTGGATCTTCTGGCCGCAACTCAGCGGCGTTTGATCCGGCCCCCAGGCGCGGTCGGTCAACCCGGCTTGCGCTTGGTCGGCGTGCCGGGGCGGGCCGCACCACCGGTCTGCCGCGGAGGTAAACCGGTGTGCTGCGTGAGCAAACGCCCTTTGGACGGTTGGGCCGCCGCTTTGCCCACCGGCGTGCTGTTCTTGCGGCGCGCGCTGGTGTAGCTGCCATCCGTCAGCGGCTGGAAAGTGGGAATCAAATGGTGTTTGCCGTTGCCGATCAAATCGGCACGACCCATGGACTTGAGCGCTTCGCGCAACAACGGCCAGTTGTTCGAATCGTGGTAACGCAGAAACGCCTTGTGCAGGCGCCGGCGCTTGTCACCGCGCACGATGTCCACCTTCTCGGCCCGCCTCGGGTCGCGGCTGATGCCCTTGAGCGGGTTCATGCTGGTGTG
>NZ_JBFJMY010000698.1:0-1526 GCF_041633695.1 Hydrogenophaga sp. | reverse complement strand
CGAGTCTTGTGGTCGGTAACCGATGTGTTTGGCGGATGTGTTGTCCCACCAGGTGGTCTGGTTGTCGGACATGCCGTAGATGATGCTGTGGCCAACAATGGGCGCGGTGAGCGCGACCACCACCAGGCGCTCCAGATCGTCGTAGCTCAAATAGGTGGCGAGCATGCGGCGGTCCTTGGGCACGGTGAACGACGAGCCGATGCGCAGGCTCACGGTCTCGATGCCCCAGCGGTCCCAGTACAGCTGCGCCAGGTCTTCGCCGAAGGCTTTGGACAGGCCGTAGAAGCCATCGGGCTTGGGCGCGGTCTTGGGGGTGATCACTTCGTCTTGCCGGTAGAAGCCGGTGACATGGTTGGAGCTGGCGAAGACGATGCGTTTCGTGCCGCTCAGGCGCGCGCTCTCGTACAGGTTCACGGCGCCGATGATGTTGCCGGCCAGGGTGGGCTCCCACGGTTGTTCGGTGGACACACCACCCATGTGCACCACGGCGTCAACGCCTTCCAGCAGCGCCATCATTTGCGCTTTGTCTTCGAGTGCGGCGACCACGATTTCTTCTCCGGGGCCGGGTTCGCCCATGGGGCTGCGGTGGCTCAGGCGCAGCACATTGCAATAGGCCTTGAGACGTGGGCGCAGTTCTTTGCCCAGGTTGCCGGCGGCGCCGGTGAGCAAGAGGCGGCCGACTTTCAGAGGGGAGGCGGGTTGCTGCAGCATGGGATCTTCCGTTTCTTTGCAGATTCAGTTCTTGAAGCGGCTGGCCAGGGCCTGGGCGCTGTCGCGCAGCAGATTCTGGTCGGCGCCGACGGCCACGAACAGGCAGCCCTGCTCCACATAATGCCGGGCCAGGGTTTCGTCGCCGGTCAAAATGCCGGGCGCCTTGCCGCAAGCGCGGATGCGGGCAATGGCTTCGTCGATGGTTTTCAACACATCGGGGTGCTTGGGGTTGGCCAGGTGCCCCAGCGCCGCCGAGAGATCACCAGGACCAATGAAGATACCGCTCACGCCTTCCACAGCGGCAATGGCTTCGAGGTTCTTCAAACCTTCAACGGTTTCGATCTGCACCAGCACACACATTTCGTCGGCACAGCGGTGGGCGTAGTCTTTGACCCGACCATAGCCGCTGGCACGCGGTGCACCCGCGTAGCCGCGCACACCGTGTGGCGGGTAGCGCGTGGCGGCCACGGCTTGTTGTGCCTCTTCGGCGGTTTGTACATAAGGCACCAGAAACGACTGCACGCCGATGTCGAGCAGGCGCTTGAAGGTCACCGCGTCGTTCCACGGCACGCGCACCACGGGCGCGGCGCTGCCACCGGTCATGGCCTGCAGTTGCGCCAGCACGTCGGGCAGTTCGTTGGGCGAGTGCTCCATGTCCACCACCAGCCAGTCGTAGCCGCAGTGGGCCAGAATTTCGATGCTGATGGGGCTGCACAGGTGCGACCACAGGCCGATCTGTTTCTGACCCGAGTGGAGCGCTTGTTTGAAGCGGTTGAGCGGCAAGTCCATGGATGTGATCTCCTGGTGGTTCGATT
>NZ_JBFJMY010000697.1:0-1530 GCF_041633695.1 Hydrogenophaga sp. | reverse complement strand
CGAGCGCGGGCAGGTGCGCCACGTGGTGGCGGGCAGTGCGCAGGTGGGCAAGTTCGAGGCGCTGGCGGGCGACTACACACGCGTCAGCGTGGGCGATCCCGCCCCCGGCTGGCTGCGTTTCGAAGATGCGGACCAGGCCACCACCGCGTTCACACCCGATGGCCCCACCCGCGCCACCGACCCGCTGCTGCTGTACTTCACCTCCGGCACCACCTCCAAGCCCAAGCTGGTGCTGCACACGCACCAGAGCTATCCCGTGGGCCACCTGGCCACGATGTTTTGGATCGGCTTGCTGCCGGGCGATGTGCACCTGAACATCTCCTCGCCGGGCTGGGCCAAACACGCTTGGAGCTGTTTTTTCGCACCCTGGAACGCCGGCGCCTGCATCTTCATCTACAACTACACGCGTTTTGATGCGCAAGGCCTGCTCTCGGTGCTGGAGCAACACCGCGTGACCAGTCTGTGCGCACCGCCCACCGTGTGGCGCATGCTGATTCAGGAAGACCTTGCAGCGCGGCGTGAACGCCTGAGCCTGCGTGAGCTGATCGGCGCTGGCGAGCCGCTCAACCCCGAAATCATCGAGCAGATACGGGCCGCCTGGGGCCTGAGCCTGCGCGACGGTTACGGCCAGACCGAGACCACGGCCCAGGTCGGCAACCCGCCCGGGCAATTGCTCAAGCCGGGCTCCATGGGGCGCGCGCTGCCGGGTTACCGCATCGAGTTGCTGGACGTGGACGGGAAGCCCGCAAACGAAGGCGAGGTGTCGCTGCCGCTGGCCCAACGACCGCTGGGCCTGATGGCGGGCTACCAGGGCAGCGAAACACAGAACAACGAAGCCATGCGCGACGGCCATTACCACACCGGTGACATCGCGCAGCGCGATGCCGACGGCTACATCACCTTCGTGGGCCGCGCCGACGACGTGTTCAAGGCGTCGGACTACCGCATCAGCCCGTTCGAGCTGGAAAGCGCGCTGATGGAGCACGAGGCCGTGATGGAGGTCGCCGTTGTGCCCAGCCCCGACCCCGTGCGACTGGCGGTGCCCAAGGCCTACCTGATTCTGCGTCCCGGAGCCCAGGCCGGCCCCGAACTGGCGCAGGACATTTTTGACTTTTCGCGCCGCAACCTGGCGCCCTACAAGCGCATCCGCCGGCTGGAGTTCGTCCAAGAGCTGCCCAAAACAGTCTCCGGCAAGATCCGGCGCGTGCAACTCAGGACCGAAGAAAATCGGCGCGCGGCCGAAGGCACCCGTGGCGAAGGGGCGTTCCAAGAAGACGACTTTCCGGTCCGCCCGCAGAGCTGATGCTGAAACGCTTCGGCGTTTTGAGGATGCACTCGCGTCCGTTTTGGAGGGTCGCGTCATCCACGACAACGTGGCTGCCAGACTACTGTGTCTGGGTGGTTTCCAAAGGCCAGCGGTTCGTTGACTGGGCATTGCATTTTGGAGCGCATTCTTGAGCTCCAAAATAACCTGGCGGAATCAATAATTCGGTGTTGTATTTGATTGTTGATTTCGTTGGGCTAATGTTT
>NZ_JBFJMY010000696.1:0-1532 GCF_041633695.1 Hydrogenophaga sp. | reverse complement strand
GCGGCGGTGATGCCCGCGCCGTCCAGCGCGGCGCGCATCAGCGTGGTGCCGTGGTTGGCCCAGAGCACGGTGTTCACCTCCACTTCCGACGAGGCCAGCGGATCTTCGCTGTGCTTCAAACGCAAGATGCTGGGGCGCAAGCTCGCTTGTTTCATGCGCAGGCAGTCGTGGTCTTGCAAGTCCTCGGGCACCAAGGGCGTGCCCTTGCGCTTCAGGTAGTCGGGCGAAGCCACCAGGATCACGTTGGCCGTGATGATCTTGCGTGCGATGACTTCGCCGTCAAAGTCGTCTTCCGCGACGAACAGGGTGATGTCGTGCTCTTCAATCGGCGGTTCCTGGTAGTACTCGACCACGATGTCGAGCACGATCTTGGGGTACAGCTGCCGAAAGCCCGCCACCAGCGGTGCCAGCACCTGGGTGGCCAGCACCGGCTGCACCAGCACATGCAGCACTCCGGCCAGCTCCTGCGTCTGGGCGCTCGCGAGATCGTGTGCCTCGTCGATGTCCTGCAAGATGCTGCGCACCCGGCTCAGGTAGGCCTCGCCCGCATCGCTCAGCGACAGGCGGCGGGTGGTCCGGTGCAGCAAACGCGCGCCCAGATGCTCCTCCAGATCGGCCACCAACCGGGTGACCACCGCAGGCGACATGTCCAGCGCCCGCGCGGCTGCGGCAAAGCCGCCCTCGTCAATGACCCGCTGAAAAACGCGCATAGACATCAAACGATCCATAGGTCCGCTCCGGTGTGATTCAAGCCCTCATTGTTTCTCATTTCACAACAGTTCATTGTCTTTCAGGCTATTTTTCTTCTCGAACAGAAACTTTAAAGTTCACCCATCGACGAGACGTAGCTCGAAACGCCCCATCGATACCGAGCAGACGCTGGAGTCAGCGACCGCTCGGGATCATCAACTTTGAAAGGATACCGATCATGAAAACCGCATACACCGCCACCCTCGTTCTCGCACTCGCCGCTCTGACCACCGGTCAGGCCATGGCCGAGACCGACGTATTTGCCTCCGGCAAGTTCGTCGACTCCGAAACCGGTCTGATGAACCTGAGCCCCGTGGCCAACACCGGCACGCAAAAAACCCGGGCCGAAGTGCAAGCCGAACTGGCCGCCTACCGCGTGGCCAAAGCCGACCGCTTTTACGACTCGGAAACCGGCATGCTGAACCTGCGCGCTCCGCGCACCCCCAGCCAAGTCACCCGCGCCGAAGTGAAAGCCGAGTTGGCCGCGTACCGGAACGCCAACAAAGACACGTTCTACGCCGCCAAAACCGGCGCGGTGCGCGCCAACTGAGTCGGCTCGGTGGGCCCATCCGGAGCATCCGGATGGGCCAAGCGCCACGAAAAAAAAGGGACTTCGGTCCCTTTTTTTGTGGCTGGTCCACCCCTGCGCCCGGCGCAGCGGGCTGGTCAATTCCCCGGGCCCGCAAAACCTAGGAGCCTGCGCGGCAGAAGGCGTCGAAAGCGAAAATCGCCCCCAGCGAGGACAGTTTTTGCCGGATTTGCAGCCCCATAGCCCGGCTATG
>NZ_JBFJMY010000695.1:0-1538 GCF_041633695.1 Hydrogenophaga sp. | reverse complement strand
GGAAGAAGAAACCAGTCTGGACATGCTGACCATGGTGGGCGCCAGTCCCGACGAGCGCGCCCTGTCCTCGCCCATGTTCGCGGTCAAGAAGCGCCTGCCCTGGCTGCAGATCAACCTGCTGACCGCCTTTCTCGCCGCCGCCGTGGTGGGCTTGTTCGAGAACACCATCGCGCAGTTCACCGCGCTGGCGGTGTTGCTGCCGGTGGTGGCCGGGCAATCGGGCAATGCCGGGGCGCAGGCGCTGGCCGTCACCATGCGCGGCCTGATGCTGCGCGAAATCAGTTTGCGCCACTGGCCGGCGGTGGTGGGCAAAGAGGCGCTCACCGGCTTGCTGAACGGCCTGGCCGTATCTGCGACCACCGGTCTGGCGGTCTATGTCTGGAGCCGTTCGCTGGCTCTGGTGGCGGTGATCGTGCTGGCCATGGTGATCTCCATGCTGGCCGCTGGTTTGGCGGGCGCGCTGGTGCCCATTTTGTTGCGCCGCTTCGGGCAAGATCCGGCCACGGCTTCGTCCATCATCCTCACCACCGTCACCGACGTGGTGGGCTTTTTTTCCTTTCTCGGTATCGCCGCCTTGTTCGCGCCCATGCTCGCCAGCGGGGGGTGATTCCGGTCGGTCAACCCACCTCGCTGCTTCGCATTTTTCATGCCCATCCTCACTGTGTTTCCCCGCTTTTTGAGCGGCCCTTTGGCCGCGTTCGCATGTTCGGGCTTGCTGGTCTTTTCGGCCCCGGCCTCGGCCCAGACCACCTCGGCCCAGATCGCTGCGCACAGCGTGCCCGACACACTGGCCCAGCGCGTCATGGCTTGCACCTTGTGCCACGGCCAGGAGGGCCGTGCCACCAATGCGGGTTACTTTCCGCGCATCGCGGGCAAGCCCGCCGGTTACCTCTACAACCAGTTGCGCAACTTCCGCGAAGGCCGGCGCCAGAACCCCGGCATGAGCCAGTTGCTCGATCCCCTGTCTGACGCCTATTTGCGCGACATCGCCCAGTACTTCGCGAGCCTGGATTTGCCCTACCCGCCGCCGCAGACCGCGAATGCCCCGGCCGCCGAGCTGGCACGCGGTGAAGCCTTGATACGCCAGGGTGATGCGCAGCGCCAGATACCGGCCTGCGTGCAATGCCATGGCGACGCGCTCACCGGCCGAAACCCGGCCATTCCGGGTCTGATCGGTTTGCCGCGCGACTACCTCATTGGCCAGCTCGGCGCCTGGCAAACCGGCCAGCGCCACGCCGGCGCACCCGACTGCATGGCCCGGATCGCGCAGGCCTTGTCGGCGCAAGACGTGGGGGCGCTGGCCACCTGGTTGTCGGCACAAGCCGTGCCCACCCAGGCGCACGCCGTGGCCGCTTCGCCCCAAGCGCTGCCCATGGATTGCGGGAGTGGTCTGCCATGAGCCGCACCACCCCCGCTCCCCAGCCGTCCACTGTGCGCCGCCTGCTGTGGCTGGCCCTGGTGTCTTCGCTGGTGTTGCTGCGCGCCGTGGCCTGGCGGCTGGGGCGCCAGTTGCAGGTGCCGGTGTTGCCGCCCCTGGC
>NZ_JBFJMY010000694.1:0-1542 GCF_041633695.1 Hydrogenophaga sp. | reverse complement strand
GCCGGCCCGCCCACGCGCCGGCGTTTTTTCATTTCTGCGGCGGGCGCCAGCTGGGCAGTTGCCAGTCGAACGTGACGGCCAGCAGGCGGCTGCCGGTTGCCACAGCAATGCCCGCCAGGCTCTGGAACTCGGAGCCCACCCCGAGCGCACCAAGCCCGAGGAACGCGAGGCTGCCCGCCACTGCGCAGAGCGCGTAAGGCCGGTGATCCTGGTAGACCCTGGGCACTTCGTTGCACAGCACGTCGCGCGCCACGCCACCGACGATGGCGGTGGTCGCGCCCATCAGCACGCTCACACCCGGCGACATGCCGGCCGCCATCGCAATGCCAGTGCCAGAGATCGCGAACAGGCCCAGGCCGAGCGCGTCGGCCACGTCCAGGAGTCGGGCACCCACGTCACGCAGCGCGGCCTTGAACCACCAGGGCGCGGTGATCACCATGGCAAGCACCATCCACAGGTAAGCCTCGTGCTCCACCCAGAACAGTGGGCGGCGGTCGAGCAGCAGGTCGCGCACCGTCCCACCCCCAAAGGCGCTGACGAACGCGACAGAAAACACGCCCACCACGTCCATGCGTTTGCGCATCGCCTCGATCAGACCCGACACGGCAAAGGCAAGCGTCCCGCCCACCTCGATCGCAATCAGCAAAGTCGTGAGTTTCATGCGTGTGCATTTTGTACCACCCAGCAGGCCAGCCACTCGCGCAGGATGCGCAGAGCGGGTGCTTCCTGCCGTTGTGCCAGGGTGACCAGGCCGAAGCGCGCCGTGGCGTCCAGCGCCGGGGTCATGTTCAGCCGCACCAGTCCTGGTGCAGCAGCGTCTGCAGTGAGCACGATGGCGTGACTGCGCCGCGCCACATCCACGATGCTTAGCGTTTCGTCGCAACGCAAGGTCACCATGTCATCCGGGTTGGCCTGGGGGCCATAGCGTGCGATCAACAACCGCGCGACTTCGTCGCTCAACGGAGTGGAGGCCACCGGGTAGGCCAGCACCTCGTCGAGGGTGACCGGCGCGCCGCGCTGGACCAGCGGGTGCTCGGGTGAGGCCAGAAAGCCCGCTTCCATTTCAAAGGCCTGGGCGATCTGCAGGTCGGCCGACGGCCGTACCGACCGCACATCGACCACCACCGCATCGAGCACCTGCTCGCGCAGTGCATCGATCAGAACAGCGGTGTTACCGCGTGAAATCTGCAGGGTCAGCTGCGCATGGTGTTCGGCCATGTGCAGCAGGAGGGGTGTGGACAGCAGCGCTCCGGGACCTGAGCTCAGACCAACGCGAAGACTGCCGATCAGGCCCGCATGCAATCCTTTGCCGGTTTGCTTGAGTGCCTCAGCGTCGGCGACCAGGCGCCGGGCCCGCTGCAGCACCTCGTGTCCGAAGGGGGTGAGTGCGATGCGACGGCCCAGCCGGTCGAACAGGCGGCCGCCCAGTTCATCCTCGAGCGCCTGGATACTGCGCGTGAGCGCCGGCTGCGTCAGGAACAGGGCCTGCGCCGCCTGGACGAAGACCCCCGTTTCGGCCAGCACCACGAAGTGCCGCAGTTG
>NZ_JBFJMY010000693.1:0-1547 GCF_041633695.1 Hydrogenophaga sp. | reverse complement strand
TGGCTGGGCGCAACGGTCGAGAACCAGAGTGCAGCTGACAAGCGATTGAAGCATTTGCTCCAGTTCAAGACACCAGCAGTCCGGTTCCTGTCGTGTGAGCCACTTTTGGGACCACTGGATTTATCCCGATGGCTTCAAGTTGGGGAACTGGGCACTCGTGTGGACTGGGTCATTGCTGGCGGCGAGTCCGGGCCTGGATCACGACCCATGGACCCAAAATGGCCTGACGATCTACGCCAGCAGTGCAATAGAACCGGGGTGGCTTTTCACTTCAAACAGTGGGGGCACTGGGCGCCCCTGGAGCAGGCGGCACCAGCTGTCACTGGTCGCACGCCGATCTTCATAGTCCGGAACGGCGGCTCCGAGGTCAAGCTCGCTGCTGTTGGGAAAGGAAAAGCCGGTCGTTCCTTGGCGGGGCGTCATTGGGATCAATTCCCAAGCACCGGGGATGGGGTGTAGCGGCGAACGACATCAGTTCTGCAGAAAGGCTTGAGCTTGGCAAAGAGTCACTACGACTGGGAGGACGGACCGGCAGAGATCGATCCGCATAGTGTCACTAAGCATGAAGTTTTGGTCGGCTACCTCGTACGGTATTTCGAGCAACGAACCCTCAATGCGCGAGGGCGGGAGCGACTTCGAATCACGCTCGTTGACGGATTTTGCGGGGGCGGTCTCTACACGCTCAAAGGACAAGCCAAGGAAGTTCTTGGCTCCCCGCTGCGCATGCTGAACGCAGTCGAAGAGGCCCGAGTGCTCATCAATGCCAATAGGACAAAGCCCATCGACCTGGATGTTCAATATGTGTTCATTGACAAGGACCAGCGAGCTTTGTCGCATCTGACGATGGTCCTGCAAAACCGGGGCTTCGGTCACCTGATCGGCAATGCCATACACGTCATTCATGAGGACTTTGTTTCTGCAACGCCGGTGGTCTTCAAGCTGATCCAAGCCCACACGCCGAAAGCACGCACAGCCATCTATTTCCTGGACCAGTATGGATACAGCGAAGTACCAGCACCGTTGATTCGGCAGATATTCGCGAACTCACCTGGCAGCGAGGTGGTGCTGACGTTTCATGTCGCGGCATTTGCCACCTACACCAACGACCAATTCACGGACCAGGTCTCCGAGAAGTTGGCGGTAGATATTCGCGCTGCCTTGGGCGGCAGGACTGTCGAGCAGATCAAGGAAGAGGACTCGGCTGATTGGCGTCGCTTTATACAGGCAGCGTTGTATCAAGCGTTGGTGAAGGGGTGTGGTGCCGAGTACTTCACGCCCTTTTTCATTCGTGGTGAAGGCAGCGGCCAAGGTGAGTACTGGTTGGTTCATCTCTCACAACACCACCGTGCCCAGGACGTGATGAAGCAGGTCCACTGGCAGCATCAGAATCATTCCATCCACTACGGTGGAGCAGGTCTCGACATGTTGGCATCACACATGATGGGGTTTCGGCAGGAGTTCACCGGGGGATTCCAGTTCGACGATGTGGCGTTGAGCCAATCGGCCGAGGCGTTGCCGCAGCAACTGGCAACGCACATTTTTGAACG
>NZ_JBFJMY010000692.1:0-1556 GCF_041633695.1 Hydrogenophaga sp. | reverse complement strand
GGGTTCGCTCATGGCCAGCGCGCCCACGTGTTCGCCGCTGATCAGCTTGGGCAGGTATTTGGCTTTTTGGGCATCGGTGCCGTTGCGGTTGATCTGGTTCACGCACAGGTTGCTGTGCGCGCCGTAGCTCAAGCCCACCGATGCGCTGGCGCGGCTGATTTCCTCCATGGCCACCATGTGGGCCAGATAGCCCATGCCCGCGCCGCCGTATTGCTCGGACACGGTGATGCCGAGCACGCCCAGATCGCCCATCTTGCGCCAGGCGTCCATGGGGAACTGGTCGTTCTTGTCGATCTCGGCCGCGCGGGGCGCGATCTCCGCCTGCGCAAAGTCGCGCACCGCGTCGCGCAGCGCGTCGATGTCGTCACCGAGTTGGAAGTTGAGGCCGGGCAGGTTGTTCATGTGTGTGTCTCCTGAACTGAAAAAGGGGTGTGGGCTCAGCCCTGGATGTTGTCACGACCCGTGACCGCCATCAATGTGCAGCCCATGGTGGCGATGAGCTTTTCGCGCCCACCGTCGATGGCGTAGGCATGGCCTTCGCACACCGTCACGGTGCGCCCGGGCTTGATGACGGTGCCCACCATGCGAAAGCGCTCACCCTGGGCCGGGGCCAGCAGGTTGATCTTGAACTCGATGGTGAGCACCGCCGCATCGGTGTTCATGAGACTGAACCCGGCGTAGCCGCAGGCCGAATCCAGCGCCGTGGCCACCATGCCGGCGTGCAGAAAGCCGTGCTGCTGGGTCAGGGCTTCGGCCCAGGGCAGCTCGATCGCCACCCGGCCCGGCAACACCTCGGTCAGGCTGGCGCCCAGGGTGCGCATGGCGGCCTGGCGCTCGAAACTGCTGCGCACGCGCTGGGCATAGTCGGGGTCGCGGGGTTCAAATGTGGGTAGGTTCATGGCGCCTCCTGGCTTTACGTTTACGTAAACGTCAATTATGCGCGATGCCCGCTGCGGCGCCAAACACGCGCTGGCAGATCCACGCTGGCAACAAAGGGCTCACGTAGCTTGGCCTATGCTCGGTCACCATGCCCTTCACCTTGCGAAGTCCCGTCCACAGCGAGCAGCTCATCAAGAAAAGCCGCTTCATTGCTTGCGTGCAAACCGTGGTCGACCGCGAAGCCGCGCTGGCCCAGGTGGCGGCGCTGCGCGCGGCGCACCCCGGCGCCACCCACGTGTGCTGGGCGCTGATGGCGGGCGGGCATTCGGCCGCCAACGACGACGGCGAGCCCGGTGGCACCGCCGGGCGCCCCATGCTGGAGGTGCTGCGCCACCAGGACCTGGAAGGCGTGCTGGCCACCGTGGTGCGCTACTACGGCGGCATACAACTGGGCGCAGGTGGCTTGGTGCGCGCCTATACCGACAGCGTGGCCCAGGCCTTGTTGCAGGCCGACAAGGTGGCGCTGATCCGCCACCGCACCGTGCGCTGCGTGCTGCCCTATGCGCTGGAAGGCTGGTTGCGCCGCGAACTCGATACCCACAGCGCCCGCCTGCTGGAAGTGCGGCATGGCAGCAGCGTGGACGCCACCATCGAAGTGCCCGAGGCCCAGGCGGCGG
>NZ_JBFJMY010000691.1:0-1563 GCF_041633695.1 Hydrogenophaga sp. | reverse complement strand
TGCCGCGCGAGCTCGCGTTTTGCGTGCACATGGCCACGGCCTGAAGGAACAAGGCCATGCCCGAGAAACAAATTCTCTGCGCTTACAGCGTGGACTTCGATGCCATCTCCGGCTGGCTGGGCAGCTACGGCGGCGAACAGTCGCCGTGCGACGTCTCGCGCGGCTTCTTCGCGGGTGAGGTCGGTGTGCCACGCCTGTTGCAGCTGTTCCAGCGCAAGGGCATCACCACGACCTGGTTCATCCCCGGGCATTCCATCGAAAGCTTTCCCGAACAAAGCGCCCAGGTGGTGGCCGACGGCCACGAGATCGGCCTGCACGGCTACACACACGAGAACCCCACCGCCATGTCGCGCCAGCAGCAGGCCGACGTGCTCGACAAGTGCATCGATCTGATCGTCCGCCTCTCTGGACGCGCACCCGTGGGGCACAACGCGCCCTGGTGGGAGTTCAGCGAACACAGCTTGGAGCTGCTGCTGGAGCGTGGCATCCGCTACGACCACAGCCTGATGCACCGCGACTTCGAGCCCTACTTTTTGCGCCAGGGCGACCGCTGGACGCCGATCGACTACTCGAAGCCCGCTGCCCACTGGATGCATCCGGCCGAACGCGGCGAGGAGACCAGCCTGGTCGAGATTCCGTCGAGCTGGGACCTGGACGACATGGAGCCGCTTCTATACATTAAGAGTTTTCCGAACGCGCAAGGCTACGTGGGCGCTCGCAACGTGGAGCAGCAGTGGCGCGACCAGTTCGACTTCATGTACCGCGAGTACGATTTCGCGGTGTTCCCCATGACCATCCATCCGGACGTCTCGGGCAAGGCACAGGCCATCCTCATGCACGAACGCCTGATCGACTACTTCCTCTCCCATCCCGGTGTGCGCTTCACCACCTTCGCCGAGATCGATGCGCTGTTCCGCGAACGCGAGCGCCGCGTGACACCATGCCGTTGATCGCACCAGCCGGCGTCTTCTCCTGCTTCACACCAGCGCGCGAGCGCGCCCAAGCCGCTGCCAGCCAGCAGCGGCAAACAGAGGGTCGCGCGCTCGGGCCGCTCGATGGCGTTCGCGTGAGTTGGAAAGATGTGTTCGATATCGCCGGCACGCCAACCACCTGCGGTTCGCGGGTCACGCCCCACGCTGCGCGCACGCAAGACGCAGAGGTGGTGGCCCGCCTTGCAGCCGCCGGCGCGGTGTGCGTGGGCAAGACCCATCTCAGCGAGTTCGCCTTCAGCGGGCTCGGCGCGAACCCCCACTTTGGGACGCCGCGCAACCCTGCGCTGCCCGCTGGCGACGAGCGCGTGTGTGGCGGCTCGTCCAGCGGTGCCTCTGCCGCCGTGGCACTGGGCCTGTGCGAAATCGCCGTGGGCACCGACACCTCGGGCTCGGTACGGGTACCGGCGTCGTTCACTGGTTTGGCGGGTTTTCGGGCCAGTTCGGGGCGCTATCCCACCGCGGGCCTTTGGACGCTGTCGCCGACGCTGGACAGCATCGGCCTGCTGGCCCACCGGGTCGATCTCATCGCAGCGGCCGATGCGGTTCTGGCCGGCCCTGTTGCCAACGAAGA
>NZ_JBFJMY010000690.1:0-1572 GCF_041633695.1 Hydrogenophaga sp. | reverse complement strand
GCACGCTTTCCAAAAAGCCACCGATTGGCACCTGAAGACGCCGGAGGGGTTCTAAAAATCACCCCCGCGCCGCCCCCTGCAAGGGGGCGTCACCAGCGGCCCGGCAAGCCTGTTCCGCGGTGACCCGCGCAACAGGCCACTCGCGAACTGAATGAGGTTTCCAAGATGAATACAGTCAAGAAAGAAGCGTCACTGCTGGTGCAGGGCTACGAAGTCGTGATCGGCTTTGAGACCCACGCCCAGCTCTCTACGCAATCCAAAATTTTCAGCCGCGCGCCCACCGCCTTCGGCGCCGAACCCAATACCCAGGCCTGCGCCGTCGATCTGGCCTTGCCCGGCACGCTGCCGGTGATGAACCGGGCGGTGGTGGAAAAGGCCATTCGACTTGGCCTGGCGCTGGGTTCGCACATCGCCGAAGAAAGCGTGTTCGCGCGCAAGAACTACTTCTACCCCGACCTGCCCAAGGGCTACCAGATCAGCCAGTTTGAAATTCCGGTGGTGCAAGGTGGCGAGGTGTCGTTCCTGCTTGCCCCTTCGACAGGCTCAGGACCATCGGAAAAGCGGACGGTGCGCCTGGTGCGCGCGCATCTGGAAGAAGATGCCGGCAAATCCTTGCACGAAGATTTTGTGGGCCAAAGCGGTATCGACCTCAACCGCGCCGGCACGCCGCTGCTGGAGATCGTGACCGAGCCCGACATGCGCTCCAGCGCCGAGGCCGTGGCCTACGCGAAGGAACTGCACAAGACCGTGACCTGGATCGGCATTTGCGACGGCAACATGCAAGAAGGCAGTTTCCGTTGCGACGCCAACGTGTCGGTGCGCAAGCCCGGTGCCGAACTGGGCACGCGGCGCGAGATCAAGAACCTGAACAGCTTCAAGTTCATGCAGCAGGCCATCGACTACGAGGTGCGCTGGCAGATCGAGCAGATCGAAGACGGCCACGCGATCCAGCAGGCCACCGTGCTGTTCGACCCAGACACGGGCGAAACCCGCGCCATGCGCACCAAGGAAGACGCCGCCGACTACCGCTATTTCCCCGACCCCGATCTGCCGCCGCTGGTGGTGTCGCGCGAGTGGGTGGAGCAGGTGCGGGCCGACATGCCCGAGTTGCCGCGCCAGATGGCGCAGCGCCTGGTGGACAGCTACGGCCTGCCCGAATACGACGCCACCACGCTCACACAAAGCCCGGCCATGGCCGCGTATTTCGAGACCGCAGCCAAGGCCAGCGGGAGTCCGAAGCTGGTGAGCAACTGGATCATGGGCGAGGTCTCGCGCCGCCTGAACGCCGAAGAGCGCGACATGGCCGATGTGCCGGTGAGCGCGGAGCAACTGGCGGCGCTGATCACGCGTATTTCAGATGGAACTGTGTCGAACAACGCGGCGAAACAGGTGATGGACGTGCTGTGGAGCGGCGAAGGCAAGGACATCGACGCTGTCATCGAAGCCAAAGGCCTCAAACAAATGAACGACAGCGGCGCGCTGGAAAAAATCATCGACGAGGTGATGGCCGCCAATGCCGACAACGTGGCCCAGTTCCGCGCCGGCAAAGAAAAGGCCTTCAACGCCCTGGTC
>NZ_JBFJMY010000689.1:0-1577 GCF_041633695.1 Hydrogenophaga sp. | reverse complement strand
TGAACGCGGGAACGCCGTAGCCGTTTTCGGCAGCGTGATCCAGGACTTGGCGAAGGGAAATGAAGGCCATGAGAACTCCTTAATGATGAGGGGACAGGTGGTCGCAGCAGCCAAGAGGGTGGCTGTCGCGTGAAAGCGGTGTTATCGCACTCGGAGGTGGCGGCGTTGGGTCAGCTCGCGCGTTGCTGCAGGATCTCCAGCGCCGGCAGCGTACGGCCCTCCAGCATTTCCAGAAATGCACCACCACCGGTCGAGATGTAGTCCATGGCGTTCTCCACCCCGTACTTGGCGATGGCCGCCAGCGTGTCGCCCCCGCCAGCGATGGAGAAAGCTGCAGACGCGGCAATCGCCTGTGCCAGGGTGCGTGTACCGTTTTCAAACGCGGCGAATTCGAAAACCCCGACCGGCCCGTTCCAAACGATGGTGCCTGCCGTGGCCAACTGACTGGCGAGTTGCGCAGCGGTGACCGGCCCAATATCCAGAATCAAATCGTCGTCCGCCACCTCGTACGCAGCTTTCACCGTCGCCGTGGCGTCAGCGGAAAAATGGGTCGCGGTCACCACATCCACCGGGATCGGCACCTTGGCGCCACGCGCCCACATCTCTTCGATTACCGCTCTGGCCTCGTTCACCATGGCGGGTTCGGCCAGACTTTTTCCGATGGGTAAACCAGCGGCCAGCATGAAGGTATTGGCGATGCCGCCGCCCACGATCAAGCGGTCCACCTTGCGGGACAGACTGCGCAAGATGCCGAGTTTGGTGGACACCTTGGAGCCTGCAACGATGGCCACCAAAGGGCGCTGGGGTTGCGCCAGCGCCTTGCTGATGGCATCCACCTCTTTGGCCAACAGCGGGCCTGCGCAGGCAATAGGTGCGTATCGGGCCATGCCATGGGTGCTGGCCTCGGCGCGGTGGGCGGTGCCGAAGGCGTCGTTCACGTACACGTCGCACAAGCTGGCCATCTGGCGTGCCAAGATATCGTCGTTCCTTTTTTCTCCGACGTGAGCCCGGCAGTTCTCCAACACCACCAGCTGCCCGGGCTGCAGCGGCGCGCCTTGCAGCTGCACGCCGTCGAGCCAGTTGGCGACCAAAGGCACATCGCGCTCCAGGTACTCACTCAGGCGCTTGGCCACTGGCGCCAGCGAATCGCTGGCTTGCAAAGTGCCCTCGGTCGGTCGTCCCAGATGCGAGGTGACCATCACCGCCGCTCCGGCACTCAGGGCCAGGCGGATGCAAGGCAATGAGGCCCGTATACGCGTGTCGTCCGTGATCTGGCCGAACGCATCCAAGGGCACATTGAGATCGGCGCGGATGAATACCCGCTTGCTGCGGGCAAAATCGCTTGTCACCACGTCCTCAAAACGCAGCATCGTCATGTGCCCGCTCCCGAACGCTGCGCCACCACGCGCACCATCTCCAGGCACTTGTTGGAATAGCCCCACTCGTTGTCGTACCAGGCCACAACCTTCACAAAGGTGCTGTCCAGCGCGATGCCGGCGTCGGCGTCGAACACGCTGGTGCAGGTCTCGCCACGGAAGTCGGTCGCCACCACCTTGTCGGTGGTGTAGCCCAGCACG
>NZ_JBFJMY010000688.1:0-1579 GCF_041633695.1 Hydrogenophaga sp. | reverse complement strand
TGCCGGTCGTGCCGCCCGAGAGCTGGAAGATGCACGGATCGGTAGGGTCGATCTGCACCGCATCCAGCGCCGAGCGCGGCAGCGTGGCGGCCCGCTCGATGAGATCGGTCAGCGAGTGCTCGCCCGGGCCGGCCTGGCCCAGCACCAGGCGCAGCTTGAGGCTCGGGTTCTCAGCCTGCACGCGCTCGATGACGGGCGCAAATTCGAAGTCACCCAGGCGATCGGGGTAGACGCAGCAGGTGGCCTGCGAGAGCTGGGTGAACTGGTTGATTTCGGCAAAACGGTGCGTGACCAGCGCGGCGATGGGAATGCCGCCGATCTTTTGCAACGCCAGGTAGAGCAGCACGAACTCGGCCACGTTGGGCAAGGTCGGAACCACGCGGTCCAAGGGCTTGAGACCAATGGCCAGCAGGTTCAGCGCCAGGTTGTCGCTGATGCGGTCCAGGTCGGCGTAGCTGTATTCGCGCGCACCGTCGACCAGCGCGGTGCGCGGGCCGAAGCGCTTGAACACGTCGCGGTATTCCTGTGCCAGCGTGCGGTCCAGCCAATAGCCGCGCTCGCGGTAGCGTTGCGCGTATTCCGGGGGAAAGGGTACGAATCCGTCCAACATGGCGGTCTCCTTTCAGCCGTTCAGGTCGATGCGGTGAAACCGCCGTCGATGACGACGATCTCGCCCGTGACGAACCGGTTGGCCGTGAGCAAATTGAGAATCACCTCGGCCACATCGTCGGCGGTGACACAGCGTTTGAGCGGCGTGGCCTTGGCGCGTGCGCCCATCAAGGTTTCGTACTTTTCACCCAGCATGCGCTCCATCCAGTCGCCTTCCATCCAGCCAGGCGCCACCGCGTTGACGCGAATGGCCGGGCCCAGATTCCAGGCCAGGGTTTTGGTGAGGTTGACCACGGCGGCTTTGCTCGCGGCATAGGGCAAGGGCTGCGGGCCGGGGCGCAAGCCCACGATGCTGGCGGTGTTGACGACCGCAGGCGCGTCGCCCTTGCGCAGCAGCGGCACTGCAGCGCGGGTAACCTGGAACGTGCCGCGCACGTTCACCGCGAAAGTGCGGTCCCATTCGTCGAGGTCCAGACTCTCCAGGTCTTTCACCTTCCAACTGGCGGTGGTGCCGGCGTTGTTGACCAAGGCATCCAGGCCACCCCATGCCTCGTCTATGGTCTGCATCATGGCGCGCACAGCGGGCTCGTTGCTGACGTCGCATTGCAGCACCAGCGTGCGCGCACCCAAGGCATGGGCCTCGGCCGCCGTGGCCTGGGCAGCTTGCGCGCTGGAGCCGTAGTTGATGGCAACGTCGTAGCCGGCTTTCGCCAGGGCCAACACGGCACTGCGGCCGATACCGGTGGCGCCACCGGTCACAAGAGCACGTTTTCTGGAGGTCATGGGTTTTCCTTTGCAGGGGTCAATGGGATGGAGAGAGAAAAATGCGCACACCCATGCGGCAGCGTGACCGGCCTCAAGGCGCGGCGGCTTCGGATGGACTGCGATTGGAGGTGTGGGGGGCTAGGTCAGACCCTGAAGGGTCTGCGCCGGCCGCGCATGGGCTGGGCGCCATGCGGGCTTG
Organism: Hydrogenophaga sp.; assembly: GCF_041633695.1. Taxonomy (GTDB): domain Bacteria; phylum Pseudomonadota; class Gammaproteobacteria; order Burkholderiales; family Burkholderiaceae_C; genus Hydrogenophaga. Next base: position 6 of record NZ_JBFJMY010000688.1, on the reverse strand, counting down.
CTCGGT
>NZ_JBFJMY010000687.1:0-1580 GCF_041633695.1 Hydrogenophaga sp. | reverse complement strand
GCCGCAGCGGCGTTGGCGGCGGCCACGCGCACGGAGCGCGACTGGCCGTTGAGCTCAAACAGCACCTTGTGGGCGGTTTCGCCGTCGTCGGCGATGCTTTGCAGGGCCACCAGCAGGGTTTTGCCGGGGTCGATCTCCAGCGCCAACTCTTGCTGCAGCTGCGGGCCGTAGAAGAACACGGGCGTGGGCAGCACCGAGGTGTCGCCGTTTTCCAGCACATGGGCGCAATACTCGCGCATGACCTTGGGGTACATCAGGTACGAGGCGAGCTGGCGTTCGTTGAGCGGCAGGCCGCATTCGGCTTCGGCCTCGGTGCGCGCGGCGGCCAGGTCCACATCCGGCATGTTGTCGCCGGGGCGGTAAGGCTTGGGTGGTGATTCGCCCTCGCCCAGCTTCAGCACCTTGCGGCTCACGGCTTGCGGGAAGCCATCGGGCGGGAAGCCCAGCTCGCCCTTGAACAGCGACACCACCGAGGCGGGGAAGGCCACCTCGCGCGCGGGGTCGAGCACGTCGGCGGTGGTCATGTCGCTGGAGACGAGCATGAGCGCCATGTCGCCCACCACCTTGGAAGACGGCGTGACTTTCACGATGTCGCCGAACAACTGGTTGACGTCGGCATAGGCCTGGGAGACCTCGGTCCAGCGGTGGGCCAGGCCCAGCGAGCGGGCCTGCTCGCGCAGGTTGGTGTATTGGCCGCCGGGCATTTCGTGGCGGTAGACATCGGCGGTGCCGCTGCGGATGTCGGCCTCGAAGGGCGAGTAGAAGCGGCGCACGCCTTCCCAGTACATGGCGGTGGCGTGCAAGGCGTCTTGCGAGAGGCCGGGGTCGCGCTCGGTGCCTGACAGCGCGGCGGCAATGGCCGAGAGGTTGGGCTGCGAGGTGAGGCCGCTCATGGAATCGATGGCGCCGTCCACCGCGTCACAACCGGCTTCAATGGCTGCCAGCACCGAAGCGGCAGAGGCGCCGCTGGTGTCGTGCGTATGGAAGTGCACCGGCAGGCCGGTTTCTGCCTTGATGGCTTTCACCAGCGCGGCCGCCGCGCGGGGGCGGCAGATGCCGGCCATGTCTTTGATGCCGATGATGTGCACGCCGGCTTCTTTCAGCGCTTTGGCGATGCCGACGTAATAGGCCAGGTTGTACTTGGGGCGCGATGCGTCAAACAAATCGCCGGTGTAGCAGATGGCGCCTTCGCAGAGCTTGCCAGTGGCCAGCACAGCGTCAATCGCCACGCGCATGTTTTGCACCCAGTTGAGCGAATCGAACACGCGGAACAAATCAATGCCACCGTCTGCGGCCTGTTGCACAAAGTGGCGCACCACGTTGTCGGCGTAGTTGGTGTAGCCCACGGCGTTGGAGCCGCGCAGCAGCATTTGCAGCAAGATGTTGGGCGCGCGCTCGCGGATGGCGGCCAACCGCGCCCATGGGTCTTCTTTCAGGAAGCGCAAGGCCACATCAAAGGTGGCGCCGCCCCAGCATTCCGAGGAGAACAGCTGCGGCAGCTCGCGCGCCACGTAGGGAACGATGGGCAGCATGTCGGCGGTACGCATGCGCGTGGCCAGTAGCGACTGGTGGGCGTCGCG
>NZ_JBFJMY010000686.1:0-1586 GCF_041633695.1 Hydrogenophaga sp. | reverse complement strand
GCGGGAAGACATGGAGCGATCAGCTCTTTTTCATCATGTCGTCTTTTTTCATCGTGTCATCCTTCTTCATCATCCCGCCCTTGGCTTCGTCCATGGACATGCCTTTCATGTCTTTGCAGGTGCCGGCGGCCACGTATTTCCATTCGCCCTTGTCCATGTCCAGCTTGGACTGGCCGGCGCAGGAGTGTGTGCCCGAGAGGTTGGCGCAATCGTTTTGACCGGCCTTGGCAATGCCGAAGCATTTTTCTTTGGCGGCGTTCTGGGCCAGGGCGGGGCTGGACAGCATGGCCATGGACATGAGGGAAGCGGCTGCGGCGGTGATCATGGTGCGTTGGTTCATGGAAAAACTCCTGAGGGTGGTTGGGTTGAACCGGCGGGTCTCTGGACGACACCATGAACCGGTTGGGGATCAGTCTGGCGAGAGTGTATTTTTCTTACAGACCCATTGAAAAATAGTGTTGCCCAGTGGCGCTGTCCGTGGTGTTCCAGAACCATGCTGGAACTGCGGCGGAGCTTGAGAGATAGAGAAGGCAGATGCGGCATATTAGGCAGATAGGGCGAACTGGCGGGCGCGCCGGGCCTCAACGCCGGGCCTTAAATCAGTTCGGCAATCTTGTCCCAGGCCTGGGAGGGAATGCGCCCTGAGAATTCCGAGACCAGGCGCCCGGATTTGTCCAGCAACCGGGCATGGGGCAGGTGAACGGGCTTGGGCATGTTTTCGCGGAACTGGCGGTCCCCGGCCCAGATCGATACAAAGCGCTGCGGGGCCGGCACGGTGAGCGCCAAGAGCTTTTCGTAGGCCATGAAGTCGGCCTGCCGAGCGTCCATATTGATGCCCAGCAGCGTGAACGGCTGGTCCTTCCAGCCCAGCACATTGGCGCGCAATTCGGGCAATTTATCGCGGCACACCGCGCAAGCGGTAGACCAGTAAAACAGCAACAAGACACGCTCGCGCATACTGCTCAGCTGCACCCGTTGTCCATTCAAATCCACGCCCTCTAGCTCTGGCAGCGGCGCTGTCTGCGCCGTGGCCGCCAGCAAGGGGCTGCCCACGCTGCTCAGCGCCAGCATGGGCAGGGCAGTGAGCAGGTGTCGGCGTGAACGGTTGGGCGGCAGGTGCATGGGTCTCTCCGGTTGGGCTGCGTTTGGTCTGTGCGCTGGCGCGATTCCTTACACTATTGCATGCACTTTCTGCCATGACCAGCCCAAACCCCACCTCTTTCGAGCAACAGTTGGTCGACCTGCGCGACTACCTGATGCGCTTCGCCCGCTTGCAATTGCGCAACGAAGCCTGGGCCGAAGACGCGGTGTCCGAGACCTTGCTCGCCGCGCTGAACAAACCGCAGTCGTTTGGACAGCGCTCGCAGCTCAAAACCTGGCTGGTCGGCATTCTCAAGCACAAGATCGTCGATCTCTTGCGCCTGCACCACCGCGAAGTGACGCAAGGCCAGGACAGCGAAGACGAGCGCGCAGATCCGCTGGACCACATGGCGTTCAAGCGCGACGGCCATTTTGCGGAAAAGCCCGCCGAGTGGGGCGACCCGCACCAGGACCTGAGCCAGCGCCAGTTCTTTCTGGTGCTCGAG
>NZ_JBFJMY010000685.1:0-1595 GCF_041633695.1 Hydrogenophaga sp. | reverse complement strand
TCGATACGTCCGACTGGGTACGTCGGACCTGCCCGGCGCCGTGCACTACGCGGACAAAATTCTGGGGCTGCGAGAGGGGGCGCGGGTGGGCAACGCCAAAAACGGGCAGCAGGTCTACTTTCGCAGCGACGACCGCGACCACACGCTGGTGTACCTCGATGGCAATCCCCGGGAGCACACCACCGGCTTCGATCTGGTGGACGAAGCGGCGCTGTCGGCGGCCGCTGCGGAGCTGGACCGGCTGGGCCAACCGGTGCATGTGGGCAATGCCGACGAGTGCGATGCACGCCGGGTGCAGGCCTTCATCCACTTCAAGGACCCCAGCGGCAACGGCATCGACCTGGTCGTGGGGCCGCACCACAGTGGCGTGCGGTTTTTCCCGACACGCGACACCGGCAACACCGGTTTTTCGCATGTGGGTTTGCGCACCACCGACGCGGTGCGCGACGAGCGCTTCTGGACCCAGGTGCTGGGTGCCAAGGTGAGCGACCGCATCGGGCAGGCGCCGCTGCTGCGGATCGACGAAGTGCACCACAAGGTGGCCTTGTTTCCATCGACCTATGCCGGGGTGCAGCACATCAACCACCAGGTCGAATCCATCGACGACATCATGCGCTCGTGGTACTTCCTGCAGCGCCAGGGCGTGAAAATCGTTTTTGGCCCGGGTCGCCACCCGACTTCGGGTGCGATGTTTTTGTATTTTGAAGGACCGGATGGCGTGGTCTACGAGTACTCCAGCGGCGTGCGTGCGATCACCGACCCGGACTACCTGCCGAGGCAGTTTCCCTTCCAGCAAGAGTCCTTCTGCATGTGGGGTTCCGAGCCCGACATTCCAGAATTTCGCACGAATTAGGACCTCCATTGCATACCATCACCATCCACTCCACCGGCCACAGCTACAGCTGTGCGCCCGACACCACCATCTTGAAGGCCGGCCTGGATGGCGGCTTGTTCATGCCCTACAGCTGCCGCTCTGGTGTTTGCAAAACCTGCCGCGGCAAAGTTGTGCAAGGCGAAGTGGACTATGGCGGGGTGCACCCCAAGTACTTGTCCGAGGCGGACAAGGCGCAGGGTTATGCCTTGCTGTGTTGCGCCAAGCCGATGAGCGATCTGGTGATCGACGTCCAAGAGATCGACGCGGGCGATGCGATCCGTTCCAAGTTCATGCCAGTGCGCATTCTCAAGCTGCAAAAGGCCGCCCCCGACGTCATGATCGTGACCCTGGGACTGCCGATGAACGAGCCGACCGTGTTCCGCGCCGGTCAGTACATCGAGTTTGTGCGGCCCGATGGCACGCGCCGCAGCTATTCCATGGCCAATGCGCCCAGCAACGACGGCGTGCGCCAGTTGGAGCTGCATGTGCGCATGATCCCCGGCGGGAAATTCACCGACCTCGTGTTCAACCACCTGCACGTGCGCGACGTGCAGCGCATTGAAATGCCTTTGGGCTCGTTCTTTCTGCGCGAGAAAAGCGACAAGCCCATGGTGATGCTGGCCTCGGGCACCGGCTTTGCGCCCATCAAGTCGATCATCGAGTACGCGCTGCAGCGCGGCATCCGCCGCCCCATCACCTTGTTCTGGGGCGGGCGGCGGCG
>NZ_JBFJMY010000684.1:0-1595 GCF_041633695.1 Hydrogenophaga sp. | reverse complement strand
CACATCGCCCGCCGGGGAGCCATGCCGCTTCGTGATGTCCTCGTAGCGATCCACCTCCAGCAGCATGAGCGCGACGCGTTGCTGGGTACTCCGCGCGCGGTCCATTTCCCCCACCATGACCTTGTCCATGCCGCTCCGGTTCCACACCTTGGTCAGGGGATCGAGCAAGCGGTTGCGCTTCGATTCGTCCAGCTCCTTCAGCAGCTGCGTTTGCGCCTCGCTCAGCGCGGTCGTCTTGAGCTCATTCTCGGCCCACGCCGCCAGGCTGCGCAGCGAGTCCAACTCCGACGGCGTGAGCTGCCGAGGCTTGTGGTCGATCAGGCACAGCGTCCCGATCGCGCTGCCCTGGTACAGCAACGGATGACCGGCGTAGAAGCGAATAAACGGTTCGCCGGTGACCAGCGGATTATCGGCAAAATCGGGATGCTGCGAGGCGTCCGGGACGACGAAGGTGTCATCTTGCAGAATGGCGTGGCCGCAAAAGGAAATTTCCCGCGAGGTTTCCGCCGCCGCCAACCCCTGTGCCGACTTGAACCACTGGCATTTTTCCGACACCAGGGAGACCAATGCGATGGGCACCCCAAAGACCGTGCAGGCCATGCTCGTGATGCGATCGAACCGCTCTTCCGCCGGGGAATAGATGATCCCCAGCAAGTTCAACTTCGCGAGCCTGGTTGCCTCGTCTGATGGAACCGCCGGGGGTTTCATGGTCGACCAGGGCTCCTTCTCCCCGCAGCAGGCACTCAGGCGCCTACGGAAGGATGATGGACTGCTCTGAGTGGCCGAGGCCCTTGAGCGTCGCCTCCAGGGCGTCCACCATCGGCGGGGGACCGCACAGAAACACCACGGTCTCGGGACCGGGAGGCGGAAGGTGCCGGCGGAGGATCTCCTCGGTGATTCGCCCGGTGCCCTGTTTCCACCCGGCCGGCGGCTGCTCCAGCACATGATAACAATGGAAGTTGGGGTGTTCGCGGGCAGCCCGCTCCCATTCGTCCTTGAAAATAATGTCTGCCTCGGCCTTGTTGGTGAAAATCAGATGCAGCTCCACCGGCAGACGCTTTGTCAGGATCCAGCGGATGATGGAAATCATCGGCGTGATGCCGGTACCGCCCGCGACGAATCCGGCCCGCTTCGCCATGCCGTCCACCCAGTGGCCGCCGGTCTTGGGCCCGCTCATCTGCACCGTGTCCCCGACCTGCTGGTCGTGGAGGTATTTCGAGATCACGCCGGCCTCGTAGCGCTTGACCGTCAGATCGAAGTGGCCAACAACGCCCGGCAGCGACGAGGGGGTGTAGGGGCGCTTGACCGTCTTCCCGTTGACTGTCGCATGGACGTAGAGGTGATCGCCGGGCAGCATGTCGAGCGTCGCGTCCGCGGGCAGCTCGAAGCGGAAGGTCTTCGTGTCGTGGGTGTCCTTGTGGATGGCCGTGAGCTTGTACGGGCTCGGCTGGCTGGTCTTGATCTTGGTCACCGGTTCCGGGGGCATGGACACATCATACGTAGCCGGCACGGGGTGCGCTAGCAAGCGGACGAAGGAGAGGAGCGGGCAGTCTGTTCCACTTCTTCACCATCCCAACTGCCACTGATGCCCGTTG
>NZ_JBFJMY010000683.1:0-1597 GCF_041633695.1 Hydrogenophaga sp. | reverse complement strand
GCATCCACATGGCCAACGCGAAACATGGTCGTGGGAAAGAGACCACTGCCTTCGCCATCGCCGATAGCATGCGGAACCCCTGCAAAGGCTGCGACGTCGGCATCACCCGAACAGTCAATGAACACATTGGCACGCACAGCCTGCCGACCGGACTTTGTCTCGACAACGAGGGCCGATATCCGCTGACCGTCCATCACCACTGCGGAGGCACGCGCGTGAAACAACAATTTGACATTGGCGGCAAGCAAGAACTGGTCAGCCGCGCACTTGTAGATGGATGTGTCGTACGACCGAACCCGAATCCGCCCTTGCATGCCATCCTGTGGTTTGTTCAGTCCGCCGAGTGCATCGAGACGGGAGAGCAACTCGTCCACGACACCGTGAACGAGTTGACGCATCTCACCACGATGGCGACCATAGAGACCCGCAAAGTTGGTGACCCCCCCTGCGGTGCCCATTCCCCCAAGAAATCCGTAGGACTCCACAAGCAGTGTGCGGGCTCCCCTGCGTGCAGCGCTGGCGGCAGCGGCAAGGCCGGCCGGACCACCCCCAACCACCACCACGTCGTATTCGCCGACGACGGGCAAGTTGCGAGCTGGTTCCACAAGTGTTGATTGGGCGAGTGTCATTCTTCGTGTTCCTAGGGCCTGGCGATTGGATTTCTCTACAAATGGGGGTGGTCTTCAGTCCTGCGTGATCGAGTTCTGCTCGATGACCGGCTTCCAGCGCGCCACGTCTGAGGCCAGTAGCTTGCGGAACTCATCGGGCGAGTTCCCGACCGGGTCCATGTATTGCGCACGGAGCTTGTCGCGGATCTCGGGCTCGGCCAGAACTTGCACGATTTGGTCGTGAAGGCTCTTCACCACAGCGGCAGGCGTCTTGGCGGGCGCAATGAAACCAATCCACGCATCCGCCTTGATGTCTGGAAGACCGCTCTCAGCCAGCGTTGGCAGCTCGGGCAGCGAGGGTGACCGTGTTGGAGAGGCCACCGCCAAGGCACGGAGTTTTCCCGCTTTGACGTGCGGCATGACAGCCGCCGCAGGCAGGAGCGCCATGTCCACTTCGCTGGTGAGCACCGCAATGACAGCCGCGCCCGACCCCCGGTAAGGCGCGTGCACGACATCACCCCCCGCTTGAGCAACCAGGGCGGCCATTGCCAAATGCGAAATCGAGCCTGCTCCGATGGAGGCATAACTGAGTTTGGTCTGCCCTTTGAGCATGGCCAACAGCTGCTTCGGGTCGGTCGTGGCCAGCTTGCTGCTCACGACCAAAACGGAAGGCTGTGACACCGCGACGGTGATCAGGTCAATGTCCTTCGCCGCGTTGTACGGTACTTTCTTGAAGATCAGTGCGTTGACACCCAGTGGGCCAGCAATGCTCACACCGATCGTTCGACCATCGGGACTTGATTTGGCAACGGCGTCGGTACCGATGTTTCCCGCAGCACCGCTCTTGTTCTCAACCACGAAAGGCTGATGGAATTTCGCGGACAGCCGGTCTCCGACAAGGCGAGCCGCCAAGTCGGGCGTAGACCCCGCGTCAAATGGAACCACCACCCGTACGGTACCCTGCGGCCACTCTTGTGCGGAAGCGACAG
>NZ_JBFJMY010000682.1:0-1602 GCF_041633695.1 Hydrogenophaga sp. | reverse complement strand
CATCGGCTCCGTCATCAACGGCTACCTCGAGACCAGCGAGGGCCGCCGCATCGTCATCCAGTTGCAGGCCAAGGACCTGGAGAACATCGAGCTCGAAGTGGGCCGAAAGATGTATGCCTCCTGGCACCCGGAGGATTGCCACCTCATGCCCGCGCAGGCGCCGAAGCACGTCTCCGCACCGCCGCATTGATTTTCATTCCCAAGCTTTAGAGAGCACCATGAGCAAGACCCTTTTACACATCGAATCCAGTGCCCAGGTGGCGCAACGTTCCATCACGCGCGATCTGGGCGCTCGCTTCATGGCCGAGTGGCAGGCGGCGCATCCGGACAGCCGTGTGATCCGGCGAGACCTCGCCACCGATCCCGTGGCGCCGGTGGATGCCGAATGGATCGGTGCCGCGTTCACGCGACCCGATGAGCGCACGGCGGCGATGGCGCAACGGCTGGCGCTGTCCGACCTGCTGATCGCCGAGATCGAGGCCGCCGATGTGATCGTGATGGGGGTGCCCATGTACAACTACGGCGTTCCCGGCGCGCTCAAATGCTGGATCGACCAGACCGCACGCATTGGCAAGACCTTCTCGTTCGACCTGGCGCGCGGCGACGTACCGATCGAGGCCACGCTGTCGGGCAAAACGCTGGTGGTGCTGTCCTCGCGCGGTGAGTTCGGCTTTGCGCCTGGCGGCATGCGCGAGCACATGAATGCGCTGGACCGCCATCTGGCGGCCTGCGCCCACTACTGGGGGGTCGCCGCCAGCGACATCCGCAGCGTGGTGGTGGAATACCAGGAGTTCAAGGACGCGCGCTTTGAGGCCAGTGTGGCCAGCGCAAAAACCCAGGTGGTGGACCTGGCGCGGGTCTTGGCGGCTGGTGGGTGAACCGGCTGGTCAGCCGCCTTCAGGCCATCCACAAGCCGTGGTTCTCAAAGCGCCAGCCCGCTTCGAGCACGGTTTGTTGGCGCGGTTCGTCCGCGCGCTGTGCCGCGCTACCACGCACGCGCACGATGTCGCTGCGGCCACTGGCGCACCAGCCGTCCGGGCTGGCGGCCAAGGCGCAGGCATCGGTCAGGCGCAGTGAACCGTTCCAGCGCGCCTGGGCGTCGAACAGCAAGATGCGGTCCGCGCGCGGGCAACTGAGCGCAAAACCGCCATCGGGGCGGGCGCAAATATCGCCCGCATAGCCTTGGGTGTCGCGTGGCCCGGTGGTGGCCTGCAGTTGTGCGCCGTTCCATACCGCCAACACCGGCGCGGCCAGGCGCTGGGCGGCATCGCCGTGTTCGGCTTGCAGGGCGATGCCGACGCTGCGCGACACCGGGTCCCAGGCCAGGTGGCGGATGCTCAGGCGCGGGTCGTCCAGTCGCCACTGGCCCAACAAGTGGCCGTTGTCGGGGTCCAGCGCCACCAGCGACGCGTCCATGCCATCGCGCTGTTTGCTGCGTCCGGTTTCGGCCCGGGTCGGAATGCCGCCGTTGGCCACCAGCAGCGTGCCCGCCGGGAAGCCGCTCACCGCTTGCGGCAAACGCAACATCTCGTGCGGGTCCAGGCCGTGGCTGGGCCACTCGTCCATTTTGTTCAGCCGTGTTAGGTCGCGCACGGCGAGCAT
>NZ_JBFJMY010000681.1:0-1602 GCF_041633695.1 Hydrogenophaga sp. | reverse complement strand
GCCTGCCCTTTGGCATCGAGGTGGTGGGCTTTGCCGAAGAAGAAGGTCAGCGCTACAAAGCGACCTTCCTGGGCTCGGGGGCCTTGATCGGCGACTTCAACCCCAACTGGCTGGAGCAGCTGGATGCCGACGGCACCAGCATGCGCCAGGCCATGCGCCAGGCCGGTCTGCCCGCCACACTGGAGGCCATTGCGCAATTGAAACGCGACCCGGCGCACTACCTGGGTTTCGTCGAGGTGCACATCGAACAAGGTCCGGTGCTCAACGAGCTGGACCTTCCACTGGGCGTGGTCACCTCCATCAACGGCAGCGTGCGTTTCATGGGTGAGGTGCTGGGCATGGCCAGCCACGCCGGCACCACGCCCATGGACCGGCGCCGCGACGCCGCCTGCGCCGTGGCCGAACTGGCCTTGTACGCCGAGCAGCGCACCCTGGCCGATGGGAACTCGGTCGCCACCATCGGCATGCTGCAGGTGCCCAACGGCTCCATCAATGTGGTGCCCGGGCGCTGCGTGTTTTCGCTCGACCTGCGCGCACCCAACGATGCACAGCGCGATGCGCTGGAGCGCGATGTGCTCGCCCAGCTCATCGCCATTTGTGAACGCCGTGGCCTGCGCCACACGCTGGAAGAGACCATGCGCGCCAGCGCCGCGCCCAGCGCCCCAGCCTGGCAAGCCCGCTGGGAGCAGGCCGTGGCGGCACTCGGCGTACCCGTGCACCGCATGCCCAGCGGCGCCGGGCACGACGCCATGAAACTGTTTGAAGTTCTGCCGCAAGCCATGCTGTTCGTGCGCGGCCAAAACAGCGGCATCAGCCACAACCCGCTGGAATCCACCACCAGCGACGACATCGAACTGGGCGTGCAGGCGTTTGCGCACCTGCTGGACCAGCTCGCTTCCGACACCGAACCCCACCCAGAACCCGCATGAACGCCTACCCCCACCTCGACGCCTGGATCGATGCGCACTTCGACGAAGAAGTGCGCTTTCTGCAAGAACTGGTGCGCGTGCCCACCGACACACCACCCGGCAACAACGCGCCGCACGCCGACCGCACCGCCGAGCTGCTGGCGGTCATGGGCCTGGTGGCCGAAAAACATGTGGTGCCCGCCGACGAGGTGCAGGCTGTCGGTCTGGAATCCGTGACCAACCTGATCGTTCGCCGCCGCTTCGGACCCGGCAAGACCATTGCCCTCAATGCCCACGGCGACGTGGTGCCGCCCGGCGAAGGCTGGACCCACGACCCCTATGGCGGCGAAATCGTGGACGGCAAGATGTATGGCCGAGCCACGGCGGTGAGCAAGTGTGACTTCGCCAGCTTCACCTTCGCGCTGCGCGCACTGGAATCGCTGGGCCTGCCCCTGGCCGGCACGGTGGAACTGCATTTCACCTACGACGAAGAATTTGGCGGCGTGGTCGGCCCCGACTGGTTGCTGAACAAAGGGCTGACGAAACCCGACCTGATGATCGCCGCCGGTTTCAGCTACCAGGTGGTGGTGGCGCACAACGGCTGCCTGCAGCTCGAGGTGACGGTGGAGGGCGACATGGCACACGCCGCCATTCCCGACAGCGGCACCGACGCCCTGCAGGGTGCGGTGCACGT
>NZ_JBFJMY010000680.1:0-1625 GCF_041633695.1 Hydrogenophaga sp. | reverse complement strand
GCAGAAACAAGCAGCCCCGCCACCCCCGCCACCACACCCTTTGAATGGATCGGCGGTGAGCCGGCGGTGAAGGCCTTGGTGGAGCGTTTTTACGACCTCATGGACATCGAGTCCGGCTACCGCGCATTGCGCACCGTGCACGGCAGCGAACTGGGTGATGCGCGGCAAAAGCTGTTCTGGTTCCTGTGTGGTTGGCTGGGTGGCCCGGCGCACTACACCGAGCGCTTTGGCCATCCGCGCCTGCGCATGCGCCACATGCCGTTTGCCATTGGTATTGTCGAACGCGATCAATGGCTGGCCTGCATGGACCAGGCCATGGGCGAAACCGGTGTGGACCCGGTGTTGCGCGAGCGCCTGAAGAACAGCTTTTTCCAGACCGCCGACTGGATGCGCAACACCCCGGCCTGAAGCGACGCGCCAGCGACGGGTGATGGTTCTGGCCAGGCCGAAGCACCGGCGGCAGTCAGGCCCGCAAGATGGCGGCTTGTTGAAACCAAGGAGGTTCGCCATGACCCTATCCACGCCAGCTCCCGCATCCACCGCCATCACCTGCTTCATCCGCTACGAAATCGATCCGTTTCAGAAAGAAGCGTTTCAGATCTATGCCGAGAACTGGGGCCGCATCATTCCGCGCTGCGGAGGCCATTTGCTGGGGTATTTTCTGCCCCACGAAGGCAGCAATTTCGAAGCCTGGGGTTTGATCGGTTTCGAGAGCTTGGCGGCATACGAGGCCTACCGCATCCGGCTGAGGGCAGACGCCGAAGGCGCGCAGAATTTTGCCTGGGCGCAGAACCAGCGTTTCATCCTGCGCGAAGAGCGCCGGTTTTTGGCGAACGTGGCGGGCACCATGCACCTGCCCGTACACGCGATCTAGCCATGCGCAGCGCCGAACCCCGTTTCGCCCGCATCGCCGCCCTGATCGCGGACCCCAGCCGCGCGCGCATGCTGGCGGTGCTGCTCAGCGGCGAATGCCGCAGCGCGGGGGAGCTGGCCGCCGTGGCCGGCATCACGCCCCAGGCTTGCAGCACCCACCTGAGCCAGATGGTCGAAAACGGCATTCTCAGCGTGCAACAGCGCGGTCGCCACAAATACCACATGCTGGCCAGCGCCGACGTGGCCCACCTGCTGGAGGCCTTGTCCCTGGTGGCCGAGCGCGATGCGGTACATGACCGTTGGGACAAACCCGGCTACAAGCCCTTGAAGCGCGCTCGCTGTTGTTATGGCCACATGGCGGGTGAGCTGGCGGTGGCGCAATTCGACATGCTGAAACGCTGCGCGCACCTGCACATGGGCGAGTCGGGTCTGGAGCTGACCGCATCGGGCCGGGCCTGGGTGTGTGCGCTGGTGCCGGGTTGGCCGCCCACAGGCAGACACCGGCAGGCGTATGCCTGCATGGACTGGTCCGAGCGCCGGGAGCACCTCGCGGGCAGCTTGGCCAACACCTTGCTGGCGGCCTATCTGGACAAAGACTGGTTGCGCAAAGTCCCCGATTCCCGGGCCTTGCGCCTCACGCCACTGGGCGAACGCGAACTGCTGCCCCTGCTCGGGGTCTGAGCACACCTCAGCCAGAGGTCAGCAGCACCACCAGCGCCCCTGCACCGCCGTCGGCGGGGCGGGCCTGTACG
>NZ_JBFJMY010000679.1:0-1629 GCF_041633695.1 Hydrogenophaga sp. | reverse complement strand
TTGCAGCCCCATAGCCCGGCTATGGGGCAAATAGACGGTGAAAAATGGACCGCTGCGGGCGATTTGCAGCCGACGCCTCTTCTGCCGCGCAGGCTCCTAGGGTTTCTACTGGGGCGGCACACCCGTTTCCGCCGGCCGTGGCACCATCGGCGCCGCCGACTTGCGCGCTTCACACGACCGATCGCACAGCCTGGCCTTTGCCCCCGTTTCATGCTCCGGACCGTTCCGGCACGCCACCGCCATGCACAGCACCACCGTTTCAGACACCCCAGCGCCATCCGCCACGCCCCGCGTGGCCCACCCCGCACGCGCCATGCTGGCCCTGGGTCTGGGCAGCTTCGCCATCGGCACCGGTGAATTCGTCATCATGGGTTTGCTGCCCGAGGTGGCCAGCGACATCGGCGTGAGCATCCCGCAGGCGGGGCACGTGATCAGCGCCTATGCCTTGGGCGTGGTGGTGGGCGCGCCGGTGCTGGCCGCCCTGGCCGCTTCCTGGGAGCGCCGCGCCTTGCTGGTGGCGCTGATGGCGGTGTTCGCGCTGGGCAACTTCGCCAGTGCGGCCGCGCCGGGCTACGCCTCGCTCAACTTCTTGCGTTTCGTGGCGGGCATGCCACACGGCACCTACTTCGGCGTCGCCGCGCTGGTGGCAGCGGCGCTGGCGCCGCCGGGCCAGCGGGCGCGCGCCATCGGCCTGGTGATGACCGGCCTCACCCTTGCCACCTTGCTCGGGGTGCCGCTGGCGGCCTGGTTGGGCCAGCTGTTTGGCTGGCGCGCCGCCTTCGTGCTGGTGGGTGGCATCGCCTTGCTGGCGGCCGCCATGATCCACCGCGAACTGCCGGTGATGGTCGCACCACCCGGTTCCAGCCCGCTGCGCGAGCTGGGCGCGCTGCGCAACAAACAGGTCTGGCTCACGCTGGGCATCGGTGCCATCGGTTTCGGTGGTCTGTTTGCGGTGTTCAGTTATGTCAAGCCCACCATGATCGAGTTGGCCGGCCTGCCGCTGGCCGGTGTGCCGATCGTGCTGGCTTTGTTCGGCCTGGGCATGGTGGTGGGCAATGTGCTGGGTTCGCGCCTGGCCGACCGCGCGCTCATGCCCACCGTGGGGGGCATGCTGGTGTGGGCCGTCGTGGTGCTGGTGGCCTACACCTTCACCGCCCACCACGTGGTCGCGGGCTCTATCAACGTCTTTCTGATCGGCACCGTGGTGGCCATTGGCCCTGCGTTGCAGCTGCGCCTCATGGATGTGGCGGGCGAGGCGCAGGTGCTGGCCGCCGCGCTCAACCATTCGGCGTTCAACACCGCCAACGCCCTGGGCGCTTGGCTGGGTGGTGTTTCCATTAGCGCGGGCCTGGGCTGGGCCTCGACCGGCTGGGTCGGTGCCCTGCTGGCCCTGGGTGGCCTGGGCGTGTTCGCCTGGGCCGTGGTCGATGCGCGCTCGCGCCCGCCGGTGGTGCACAAGGGCCCGGTGCGGGTGGTGCCCGCCACCAGCGACCCGGCCTGATCGCACCACGCAGCACGCACTAGGCTGCAGACTCAAGCTGCGGCGTAGCCCGCCCAGCCTTTCGCCCGCAAATCGCAAGCCGGGCAAGTGCCGCATCCGTAGCCCCACACGTGGCGGTGTTCGCGGTC
>NZ_JBFJMY010000678.1:0-1629 GCF_041633695.1 Hydrogenophaga sp. | reverse complement strand
TCGGCAATTTCGCGTTCTTTTTCCAGCAGCACGAACATCTTGTCCAGGTCGGTCAGGCTCTGCTTGATCTCGCGGTACAGCACGCCGAGGAAGTTCAGCGGGATGTAGAGCTGGATCATGAAGGCATTGACCATGACCAGATCGCCCAGCGTCATGCGGCCGTCTGCCACGCCCTGGGTGGCGCGCCAGAGCATGAGCACCAGGGCGGTGGCAATCAGCAACTGCTGCCCGGCGTTGAGCAGCGACAGCGTGGTCTGGCTCTTGATGCGGGCACGGCGCAGTTTTTCCAGCGCTTCGTCGTAGCGGCGCGCCTCAAAAGCTTCGTTGTTGAAGTACTTGACGGTCTCGTAGTTGAGCAGCGAATCGACCGCGCGCGACTGGCCGACGGACTCCAGCTCGTTCATCTCGCGGCGGAAACGGGTGCGCCATTCGGTCACCACCACCGTGAAGCCCACATACAGGACCAGCGCCACCAGGGTGATCCAGACGTAACCCATGTCGAACTTGGTGCCCAGCAGCACCAGGACCATGGTGACCTCGATCAAGGTCGGGAAGATGCTGTAGAGCGAATAGGAAATGAGCGACTGCACGCCGCGTGTGCCGCGTTCGATGTCGCGCGTCATGCCGCCGGTCTGGCGCTCCAGGTGGAAGCGCAGGCTGAGCGCGTGCAAGTGGCCAAACACCTGCAAGGCGATGCTGCGCGTGGCACCCTCGGTGGCCTTGGCAAACACCAGCTCGCGCAGTTCGGTGAACAAGGTGGTGGACAAGCGCAGCAAGCCATAGGCCAGCAACAGCCCCAGCGGCACCACCAGCAGCGCTTGCGCGCTGCCCGGCGCAATGCTCATGGCGTCCACCAGTTCCTTGAGCAGCAAAGGTACCCCGACGTTGGCCATCTTGGCCGCCACCATGAAAGACAGCGCCAGGCCCACCCGCCATTTGTACTGCAGCAGGTAGGGAAACAGCCGGCCAAGGGTTTGCCAGTCGGACCGGCTCTGCGCAGGCGCGGCCTCGCCGCTGGCGGTGTGAGGGGCTGGAAGTGGGACAGTAGGAAGGGCGCGGCGCATGAAGGACAATATTGGATCTCTTGTCCAGATTGTGCCCATGTCCACCGAATCAAGCCCGCGCCCGGAATCCAGCCTGCCGCAAAACCGCGAGCTGGTGCTCAAAGTCATCCCCATGCCCGCCGACTGCAACGCCAACGGCGACATCTTTGGCGGCTGGGTCATGGCCCAGGTCGATCTGGCCGGTTCGGTGCTGCCCGCGCGCCATGTGCGCGGCCGCATGGCCACGGTGGCGGTGAACCAGTTCGTCTTCAAGCAGCCGGTGCGGGTCGGCGACATCCTGAGCTTTTTTGCCCACATCAGCCGCGTCGGCAACACCTCGATCACGGTGCAGGTGGAGGTGTTCGCCGAGCGCTTCTCGGCCCAGGGGCAATATGTGAAGGTGACCGAAGCCAGTCTGACCTATGTGGCCATCGACATGGAAGGCCGACCACGCCCCATCCCCAAAGACGCCGGATCGCAGCCCCAGTCATAAAAATCCGGTGCCGATCTTGATCGGTCGCAAGCGTCTGCCTTTCAACCTTGCGTAGACGGGACTGGCATGTTGGCGACAGACCAGCTAGAGGGT
>NZ_JBFJMY010000677.1:0-1632 GCF_041633695.1 Hydrogenophaga sp. | reverse complement strand
CCTGGGTGAGGCGGGGGGTGGTTTGGCCAGCAGATGTGCTCAGGAAATTCGCGGGAAAAGACATAGGACCTCTGAAGAACGGACCGGGCTGAGCAACGGGTGCTGCAAGGCCCATGAAACGTCAATGGAAGACCCGATGTCGCGCCTGGGCGCAGCAGCGGGCTGGCTATACTGGAGCATTGTATCTGAGGGGTGTCGGTCAAATGGCTGACGCCAGGGGCCGCGTCGTTGGCATGGGGGCCCTGTTTCAACGGCGGTCTTCTACCCGGGCAAAAGGCCACGAACTGGCCGCGAACGCTGGACCAGACACCGACCCACAACCTCCGGTTTGTGGCCCTCCGAGCTTTCCGAATCTCCGTCCCATCGAAGGACTATCCCGCCCAGTGGGTGGATGCATTGACATGACTTTACGCATTTACAACACCTTGTCGCGACAGACCGAGGATTTCAAGCCCTTGCGTGCCGGTGAGGTCCGCATGTACGTGTGCGGCATGACGATTTACGACCTGTGCCACATCGGTCATGCCCGCATGATGATGGCCTTCGATCTGGTGCAGCGCTGGCTCAAGGTCAGCGGCTACCGCGTCACCTATGTGCGCAACATCACCGACATCGACGACAAGATCATCAAACGCGCGCTGGAGCGTGGCATCACTTTGCGGGCCCTGACCGACGAGATGACCGCCGCCATGCACCAGGACATTGGTGCGCTGGGCATCGAGCCACCCGACCAAGAACCGCGCGCCACCGCCTACGTGCCGCAAATGCTGGCTTTGATCGGCCAATTGCAGGCCAAGGGCCTGGCTTACCAGGCCGAAACCGGCGACATGAACTTCTCCGTGCGCAAGTTTCCCGGCTACGGCAAGCTGTCGGGCAAGTCGCTGGACGACCTGCGGGCGGGCGAGCGGGTGGCTGTGGCCGGTGACAAGAACGACCCGCTGGACTTTGTGCTCTGGAAGTCGGCCAAGCCGGACGAGCCGGTCGACGCGAAGTGGGACAGCCCGTATGGCCCGGGGCGCCCGGGCTGGCACATCGAATGTTCGGCCATGAGCTGCGCCACCCTGGGCGAGACCTTCGACATCCACGGCGGCGGCGCCGATTTGCAGTTTCCGCACCACGAAAACGAAATCGCCCAGTCCGAAGGTGCGAGTGGCAAGCCCTTGGCGAACTACTGGATACACAACGGCTTTGTGCGGGTGGACAACGAAAAAATGTCCAAAAGTCTGGGCAATTTTTTCACCATCCGCGAAGTGCTGGCCAAGTACGACCCGGAGACGGTGCGTTTCTTCATCGTGCGCACCCACTACCGCAGCGCCTTGAACTACAGCGACGCGCATCTGGACGACGCCCGCGCGTCGCTCAAGCGCCTGTATACCGCTTTGGATATGGTGCCCGCCGCCCCGCTGGAGATCGACTGGCAGCAGCCTCACGCCCAGCGCTTCAAACAGGCCATGGACGAGGATTTTGGTACCCCGGAGGCCGTGGCTGTGTTGTTCGACTTGGCGGGGGAATTGAACAAAACGCGGTCGCAGGCCTGCGCGGATTTGCTCAAGGCCTTGGGCGCTTGCCTGGGGTTGCTGCAGCAAGTTCCTAAAGACTGGCTGCAAGGTCGGCAGACCGTGTTCGCGCCTT
>NZ_JBFJMY010000676.1:0-1640 GCF_041633695.1 Hydrogenophaga sp. | reverse complement strand
CTCGCTCGCGATCAGCTCGATGTGCTGTTCCTGGCGCTGGTTTTCGGCCTGGATCACTTTGAACAATTCGGGGTCGGCTTGTTCGATGAGGATGTTGCGGTCGTACATGCTGGCAGTCCTGAGAAGACGTGAATCCCTGCACAAAGACAAGGGCTGCCCAGGCGAACGGCTGATCACCCGGCATCGGCCAAGCCGAGTGGGGCGGCACGCTTCCCAGTGGTTGTCCCGGCACAGATCCCACTTGGGGAGCCGGGGGGCCACGTCAGCGCGTCGAGCCGGTGCAGATTGCAGCCGTCGCGCGCCTATCGCCAGTTGCGTACCCGGCTAGTTTAGCCGAGGCCTGGGTCGGGCCATGGTGTTGGACCCCAAAACAACGCGGCCCATACCGCGTTCAGCCCCGGAGGGCTGTTGCCTGCAGCGGTCGGGTCAGGAGGTCTGAAGCCCCGCGTCCGGTGTGGTGGCGGGACGCGATTGCGCTTCGGTTTCCAGGCCCGTGGGCACTGTTTGCGCACTTTCCGGCGCGGCTGGAGCGACCACCGGTGTGGGGCGGAATTGTGGGAAGTAGCGCGGCATGGGCTTGCCCAGGGCCACACTCTGGATGCGCAAGTGCTCGGCAATGACTTTGTCGATGTAGCCGCTGCCGCTGGTGGACACGGCGCCCACGTACAGACGCAGGCCACCTTCGACCGAACCGGCGCGCTTGATGCAGTCTTGCAGCACTTGCACGCCCACGCGCAGATTGGACACCGGATCGAACGCCGCCAACTGGCCGCCGAAATCTTCGTACTTCTCGGTATGCACCCGGGTGAGCACCTGCATCAAGCCTTGTGCGCCGACAGGGCTTTGCGCAAAGGGGTTGAAGCGCGATTCGATGGCCATCACGGCCAGGATCAAAGTTGGGTCGAGCTGGATTTTTTCGCCGATGTCGAAGGCCTCGGCCACCAACACGCTGAGCGGTTCGGGCGCGACGCGGTACTTGCGACTCAGCCAGTAGGCCACGTTGGCCTGCTGCTTGGGCAAAGCGTTGGGCTGCGCTGCCGTGACGCGGTCGATGGCGGTGGGCTCGGGCGTGACGTAGTTTTCGTCCAGCAAGGCCTGGGCTTCCTGGCGCTCCAGCAACCAACCCAGGATGTGTTCTTCGGCGTTGCTGCGCAGATCGGCCCGGGCGGCCAGTGTGATCAGGCCTACGGCCAGCAAAGTGCCCATCAGGGCCAGGCTGTTGTGCGTGATGTCGAAGAAGCCGCGGGACACATCGTGCAGGGCGGTTTTGACCGCTGCCGACGCGCCTGAGGGCCTTCGGGGGAAAAGAGAGTGGCTGTGCGTTGTCATGTTGACGCTCCTGAGGTGCCGGTTCAACCAGATCGGTCTTGTCGGCAGGTTAGGGTCGCTTTCGATGTTGCGACTTCGTGGGTCGCTGCGTCGAATGGGCCGGTATCGGCAGCGTTGGGGGTTTACCCGTATTGGGCAAACCCACGGATGTTATGGACTAACAAATAACCAGTCAATGTTTAAGATTTATGTTTTTATGCTTTATTTGATATTTGCAATGCGCCTTTTGAGCCGACCCATCACTTCGCTAGCAGGGAAGCCCCTGTTTGCAAGGGTTCGCCTCGGGTGGGGTGGGCTGCTACCGTTTGTCG
>NZ_JBFJMY010000675.1:0-1653 GCF_041633695.1 Hydrogenophaga sp. | reverse complement strand
CCCAAGCGGTCCACCGCCAGCCCCGCTTCCACGCGGATTTCCTCGGGTCGGGCCGGGTTGTCCGGACCACTGGCCTCGGTGGCCGCCTGGTGCTGTGCCAGCAGGCCAGCCAGCGTGCCACCACCGGCCAGGTAAGCCAGGGCACGGGCCAGACGGCCCCGGTGGTAGGTCTGCTCGTCCAGAAAATCCTGGGCGTCGAGCAGCATGCCGGTGGCATAGGCCGGACGCTCCGCCAGCGGCATGCGGTACAGCGGGTCCAGGGTCGATGATGCGGTAGCCGTGCTCATACCTCACTCCTTTTTCTTGCGCTTGGGCGCAGCTTTGCGGGCCGGGGTGCTGGCCGGATTTTTGGGGCTGGCGGGGCGATCGCCCTGCGCTCTGGGCCGGGCCGCGCGCGCACCGCGCCGGGGCGCTTCGAGGGCGGCCAGCGGGGTCGGCGTGTCTTCGTCGTTGAAGCTGTCTTGCACCACCGGGGCGGCGGCTTCGCCGCGCAGGCGCGGGTCCAGCGAATTCGGTCCCAGCACGTAGTCGCCGGTGCCCAGCGTGGAGCGCTGCACCCGCACCGGCTGCGGCACCAGTGCCCGACCCAGATAGGTGTCCACACCGACCAGGCTCGCAACACCGACCATGAACGGCCAGGTGGCGGTGACCACCCGCGCATCGACGTGCGCAGGCGCTTCCAGCGCCACGATGCGGCGGATCAGACCCAGATCCACCTCCTCCACTTCGCGGTGCACCAGCACGGTGGCGCGGTGCGCCAGGCGGCCGTAGAAGGCGGCAATGGCTTCGTCTTCGGCGGCCGAGGTGGCTTCTTCGCGGTACAGCGCCATCAGCTCGCTGCGCTCGTGATCGCCCAGCACCAGGGTGTCGCCGACGATGGAGTTGCCGCTTTGCTGCAAGCCCGGCAACAGCGGGTCTTCCTCATCGGCCAGGTCCACGCCCAGCAGCGTGGCAAGAATCCGGCGCAGGCGGAAATCTTCCAGCACCACGATCTCGCCACCGCTGACCGCACCGCCGGTGGCCAGGTCGAGCGCCAGGTTCAGGCCGCGCCGGGTGCCATGCCAGCGGGCCAGTTCGGGCGCGGCCTGCAACCAGGCGCGGCGGCGCACTTCGGGCAAGGCCGGATCGAACGCCAGACCCACCCAGGCGGCCAGCCAGTCGAGATTTACCTCCGGTGTGCTGGTGGGGTCGGTGTAGAGGTGCGCGTTGGCAACGCGGTCTTCCAGCTGCGTCAACACGCCTTCAAAATTGGCCAGGCTGCGGGCCAGGAAATCGGCACGCGAAGCCTGGGGCCGGAACACGCCGATGGCATGGGCGTCGAGCAGCAGGCGCCAGCAACGCGCGCTGGTGCCTTCGCGCAACAACCAGCTGCGCCCGGTGTGCTCCACGTCCACCTCCGAACCGGCGCCCACCACCAGCCCGCCGTTGGCCAGACGCTCCACCAGCTCGGCGCTGGGCGGGCCGCCCAGATTCAAACCGGCGGCGTAGGACTCGTCCACGCTGTCGATTTTTTCGCCGGGCTCCTGCGCGGCCTCGCCAAACAGGGTTTCGCGGTACACGCGCGGCAGGTATTGTTCGGCGTAATTGAAGCGGCTGCCCCAGGCGCGCAAGGCCACGATCTCGGGACTGGCGCGGCCATCGCCATGCAGGCTG
>NZ_JBFJMY010000674.1:0-1667 GCF_041633695.1 Hydrogenophaga sp. | reverse complement strand
TCAGGTGTTGCGCTACGACGTGCGCGGGCATGGCCAGTCTGATGTGCCAGCGGGGCCGTACAGCATTGAGCAACTGGGGCAAGACGCCATGTCCCTGCTGGACCACCTTGGGTTGAACTGCGTTGACTTCTGCGGCCTCTCCATGGGTGGCATGACCGGCATGTGGCTGGGCACCCACCACCCCCATCGCATCAAGCGCCTGGCGTTGTGCAACACGGCAGCCAAGCTGGGCACACCCGAGCTCTGGAATGCGCGCCTGGATGTGCTTCACAAGCAAGGCATGGCGGGCATGACGGCCTCCATTCTGGACCGCTGGTTCACCCAGGGTTTTCAGCAGCGTGCGCCGCAGGTGATCGAGCGGGTGCGCGGCATGTTGCTGGGCACCACACCGGCGGGCTATGAGGCCAATGTGAGGGCCATCATCGCGATGGACCAACGCCCGGATATCAGCCGCATCGATCTGCCCACCTTGGTCATTGCCGGGCGCCACGACGGCTCCACGCCGCCAGCGCTGGGGCTGGAGATCCACCACCTGATCTCTGGCTCGCGCTATGTGGAGCTGGATGCGGCGCATTTGTCCAACTGGGAACAGGCAGACGCTTTTTCAGAAGCGCTGATGGATTTTTTGAAGCAAGGGTAGGCATGGTCCACCCATGGGGCCAGGTCTTGTCTTTTGCCTCTTGCCTTATGGGCTTCGAAGACGATTTACAGTTGCTCGCCAAACACGCTTGACCGCACTGGCCGAGCCACTGCTCTTTCAGCTCAACCTCAGGGACCCAAGAATGAACCCGGCCCTCAGCAAAATCTCCACCACAGGAAACGACTCGGACAAACTGGCGCTGTCGGCATTCATGAAGGCGCTGGCCATCCTTTCCAAGACACGGGACTACAACGCCGTTGCTGCGCCCTTCGCAGACTTCAAAAATCTCAACGAGGACGAGAACTCGGGAGGCACTTTTCGGGTTCACGGCGAAAAGATTTACAACGTCATCGTTCACTTCGAAATAACCCAAGAGCCTCCACATGAGTTCATGCCGGTCGTGGGCAACCTGGGCCTTCTGTTTGAGACCGGCGCAGTGACCTTGTCGGATGTGCAAGAGATTCTTGGCGACTGGTACCGCGACCCTGTTGATGGCGTGCAAGCTTCATTCGCAGATGCGTACTTCAATGCAAAAAACATTGCGCCTGAGGCCGACTACCTGTTGTGCGCGTCGACCAAAGAAGGCTACGTTGAAACGCTCAACCCCAGCGCGCCGGTTGAAATGATCAGCGCGTCTTGGCAAGACAATCGGTACAACACCGAAAACAGGCCTTGGTAGGTCACTGTTCTCCGCACCCATCGGGACAAGGTTTTTAGCGGGAAAGCTGGGGGCAGACTCCAACCAAATTGAGTCGCGCTGCCCTCACCCGCCGAAGAGCCCGGTGCACCACTGCTGCTCGCAAGGCACACCGTCTCCATTGCCATCCATCTTCATGCCGGGGCAGTTCTTCAGGAACAGCTTGGCTTCGCGGCATGAAGTCATCTGCGAGCAGTACTTGCGGCCATCGCAATGGAAAGCGGGCTGCTGAATCTGCGGCCTCGCCGCTGTCGGAGGCGGCGGCGGAGTTGAAGGCGGGGACTGCCGGATCTGCGGCTCCATCGCCGGCGGCAGCGGACTGCTCATCAC
>NZ_JBFJMY010000673.1:0-1668 GCF_041633695.1 Hydrogenophaga sp. | reverse complement strand
TGTCTTGTTTGTGTCTTGTTTGTGTTTTGGTGATGAGCGAACGTCGCCTGTGGTCACCAGTGTGCAGAGAGCCCAGCTTATCTGCAATCGCCCGGAGGGCTGAACTTCCTGGAGGAAGATCCCCAGCCTGAGCGACTATTTTTACCGCGAAGTCATCGGTCAGATCGGGTCGACCACTGCCTACAGTGGAAAGCATCCCTCATTCGGAGTACCCACATGCACACCTACCTGCCACCCACCACCGAGTCCAACCATTCGGATAGTCTGACCATCTTGCGTCTTCCTGCCGTCACACGATTGACCGGCCTGTGCCGCTCGACCATCTACCGCTTGGTCGCAGAAGACAAATTCCCCTCCCCCGTCAAGTTGTCAAGCCGCGCCATTGGCTGGCACCGGGCCGATCTGGAACGATGGAGTGCTGCGCGCCCCACAGCAAACCATTGACCTGCTTGGGTGACCAGATCGACGATTCACCGCCTATTCACCACGAACGACTGCCCTGCGCCGATTCACCTGGCGATCTCCATCATGGCGTGGCCCAGAAGCCATCTCGAAAATTGGACCGCCCCGCTTGAGGATCGGCTCAGCCGATCGCCACTTCATGTCGAACTCAACAGGTTTCACCTGCGAAATAATGCCAACTCGGATCGCGGATGCCAGGCAGGTGGAGGCGTCATTGCGGCGAAGCGGTTTTTAGCAGATCTCACAGGAGGTGATGCATGTGCAACCTGTATGGAAGCGTTGATGCAGATACGCTTCGCACACAATTGTTCAAGG
This sequence comes from Hydrogenophaga sp., assembly GCF_041633695.1. Lineage (GTDB taxonomy): Bacteria > Pseudomonadota > Gammaproteobacteria > Burkholderiales > Burkholderiaceae_C > Hydrogenophaga. Next base: position 891 of record NZ_JBFJMY010000673.1, on the reverse strand, counting down.
GACTCGATGGCCTGGCTTGGGACCACACGGTGGCCCCTTTGGGACAGGGCGTCTTTGTCAAACAGGACTCCGTCGCTCAGGCCGGGCAATGGGGCATGATTCCCCCCAGCTCCAAGGAGCGCACCCCCAAGACGCGTGAAGGTCGCCGCATGAGCACGAACAACGCTCGTCGCGAAACAGTGGACACCGCATGGACATACGGTTTTCCGTGGTCACGCCAGCAACGATGCCTGATTCCAGCAGCCTGGTTCCAGGAACCATATTGGGGCATCACGCATGCAGATCCGATGACCCTTTCGAAAAACACCTGGTGGCGTTTCTGGAGGGAAGACGGCGAACCATGGATGCTGGCCGGACTCTGGAGCGAATGGACCGATCCGATCACAGGTGAGGTGGTGCCGAACTACACCATGCTCACCCAGAATTGTGATGGACATCCTTTGTTGGCCTTGATGCACAAACCCGATCCCAAACAAGGACACGACAAGCAGGACAAACGAACGGTCGTGGCCATCGAAAGAGCCGATTGGGATCTTTGGCTGCATGGCCCAAAAGAGGCGGCAGAGGCACTGATTCGCGTACCGCCACTTGAGTTGATTCGCCATGGCGCTGCCGAGCCAGACAAAGCCCATGTGCTGACGCTGCCCATTTAGACCCGCTGCGTTGACCGCTCAACTTGGACCGGTCCAGGACCGGCATAGATCATCCCCTGGCTGGTTTGCCGAGTCACCATCCACCCATTCGCCGTGTTGCCGGACGATGTAGTCGGAAGGGTCACCGGGGATCGCGGCCTCCAGGTTCGCAGGCCCGCTGCCAAGCTGGGGGAATCTCAGAATGGTTTGAAAGGTATTCACTGGGGTCTTCTCCATTGGCTATCTCCTCCAGCATGTC
>NZ_JBFJMY010000672.1:0-1670 GCF_041633695.1 Hydrogenophaga sp. | reverse complement strand
TGCAGGGACATGGAGCCGACGACGTGAATCTCGTCTGTCCAGAAGCTGGCGATCCCTGCGACATCTTTCCTGGCGATGGCGGCATTGGACAGCGCTCTCGCCGCGCGGATGTGTTCTTCGTCGGTCATCGCTCAGGTCTTTGCCCGCTCCTGGCGGGTGATGACCTGGCCATTGCGTGCGCCAGTGTGTGCGCCCCGCTGCCAGGTGATGGCGCCGTTCACGATGACCGTCGCGATACCTTCGGCCGGCTTGTCAGGCGACTCGTAACTGGCTGCATCGCGAACGTTGATGGCATCAAAAATCACCAGATCGGCATGTTGACCTGGTTTGAGCGTGCCGCGGCCATGCAAGCCGAAATTGCGCGCGGTGAGTCCGGTCATTTTCCAGACCGCCGTCTCAAGAGGAAACAGGCCAATATCGCGGCTGTAGTGTCCAAGAATGCGGGGAAAGGTTCCCCAGAGCCGCGGATGCGGTTTCTCTCCAAGCGGGATGCCGTCCGAACCGATCATGGTCTCGTCGAATGCGAGCACGCGCTGCACATCGTCTTCGTCCATGATGAAGTAAATGGCGCTGCCAGGTTGCATCCGCCGTGCGGCCTCCTCCCTGGGGACACCCCATTCTGCGGCTATGTCTGCCAGGTCTCTTCCAGCGCACTCCGGGTGCGGCTCACTGCTGGCAATCAGTACGCGGCCATCAAGCATGCCCCGGTCGGTACGGATCATGGTGGAACCTGCGGTGTAGGGGTAGCAGTCCAGCGAAACGCACTGGTGCTTCATTGCTTCGCGGATAAAGGGCAGTGTCAATTGGGTCCTGCCGAAGTTGCCTTTGTGCATGACCTTGTGGTGCGACACGACAACCGGCACCTCGAGCGCTCGACCGATCTCAAAAGTCTCTTCCAGCGCTTCCATGACCCGGTCAGACTCGTCGCGCATGTGAGCAACATAGAGGGCTTTGTGCGACGTCAGCGGGCGGCCCACCTCGATGATTTCCCGCGTCGTCGCTTTCATGGCAGGGGCGTAGAAGGTACCCGTCGACAACCCGATGGCACCTGCCTGCATCGCCTCTTCGACATGGTCGCGCATGGCCACAATTTCTGTCTCACTTGCGGGTCGATCCATGTCGCTCATGGTGAGCGCGCGCAAGGTCGAGTGACCCACCATGGCCGCCACGTTGACCGACGAAGGCGTGGCACGAAGTGCATCCAAGTAGGCAGCAAACGTGGTGAAGCGGCCTTCGGCTGGCGAGTCGAGCAGGCTAAGCGGCATGGGCAGATCCATGCCGGCGCGCAATGGTGCGGCACTGATGCCGCAATTGCCAGCGACCACCGTGGTCACACCTTGCGACACCTTGTAAGGCATGCTGCCGTGCGACAGCACGGCCTGGTCGTCATGGGTGTGGGAGTCGATAAAGCCGGGGCAGACGATGAAGCCACTGGCATCCAGGACCTGTTCGGCTGTGGCCGACGAAAGGTCGCCGATGCGGACAATGTGGCCGTCGGTCACGCCAATATCGGCGACAAATCTCGGCGCTTTCGTGCCGTCAATCACGGTGCCGCCACGGATCAGCAGGTCGAAATGGATGGATGGATTTGTCATGGCTTCTGTAGATCCACTGAAGGGATTCTCCGAAAACGCTGTTGGCCGAGTTTCTCGGGCAACATTGAGGAATTG
>NZ_JBFJMY010000671.1:0-1696 GCF_041633695.1 Hydrogenophaga sp. | reverse complement strand
TCCACCGCCATTCAGGGTTGTCGCTGTCGGGCTCTGTGATTGCCATCGCCGGGGATGCTTCCGGGTTGTGCTCGCGGTCGATGAAGAGTGGGTAGGGCGCAGGGCTGCAGTCCAGCAGGCTGGCACAGACCAGTGCCTGAGTGGTGGGCACGTTGTACCGGAGGCTTTTGACGAAGGAGCGGCCCTGCCGTACCAGTGCCCCGACCAGTTGCCTGTCCCAGCCGTCGTCCACCGGTAGCCACTGCGCGGTGGTGAGCATGAGGGACAGTTCCACGATGCCCGGTGTGCCAGCTTCGTCCACGCGGAAGGTGGCGATCATGACCAAGTGCAGGTCGGGCTCGGTGCCCCAGAGAGTGAGCTCGTGTTCAAAGCTTCTGCCCAGGCGCCGGTACAGCGCGTCGTCCAGCGCGAAGGCTTGGTCGGGCAGGTGTTTGAAGACCACCTTGTGCCCGTAGCGGGTGGGTGAGATGTCCTTGACTTCGGCCACCATGAGCAGCAGGGGCTGGGGTTGCCCGTGTCGCGGTGCTCCATGCGCCCACAACCGTTGTCGGCGGGACTGGATGGCGTCGAGCTGTTCCACCGAAAACACCTCGGGGATGTAGAGGCTGCCCAGCAGGGCGTGGCCGTGGACGAACTTGTTTTCGGCGGCCTGCAGCAGGTGTTTGCGCACGGTGCTCCAGGTGCGACGGCCGGCAAACCCGGGTTTCCAGTGGGTCAGTTCGGCCTGGTCCCACAGGTAGTGCAGCAGGGCGCGCAGGCCTAGCCGGTGGCCGTGGGCGACCACGCTGCTGCTGGAACTGGCTGATGGGGGCTGCGCGGCCCGGCCGGGCAGTTTGGACATCGGAAAGTCGAGCTTGAGCGTCGTCATGCCGGTGGCCGGGTTCTCGACGATGGCCGTGCCAACCAGCGGGCCGAGGCCGCTGAACTCGGCTGGTGGTTCGTAGGACGGACAGGTGGTGGCGTGTTGGCTGCCGGTGTTGGGCATGCGCTTGACTGTGAAACCGTTCAGGACGCGGGCCACGTACATCTCGATGCCCGGCTGGCCAGGCTGGCAGAGGCAGCGGGGGCGCAGGTGTTTCTCGTGCGCCGTGGCGATGGCATTCGCGAAGCCGGGGGCGTCTCTCGCCCAGCGTTGATCGCCGATGGCGTAGGCCGCTTCCACGGCCGCAGTTGTGTTCATCGCGACACTTCAGCGGGCAGGTGCAGCGCGTTCGCGACTGCGCTGCGGGTCCTGCTGGGTCGCCACCACCGGGCGCTGGGACGGGGCGTTCTTGTCGTAGATCCGCACCTTGGGGTTCTGGCCGTCTCGGATGCGCTGGGCCAGCTTCTCGGCGGCTGCGACCATGACGGCTTCGCGCCGTTTCTCGGGCACGCGGTTGGCGACGAGGATGGCTTCGATGGCGGCCAGCACGGTCTTTCGGCCACCACTGCCGCGGCCCGACGGTTTGTCAGTATTGGTGGTGGCCGTGGATGCGCTGGCGTCGCGGTGGGGTTCGATGCGGTTGATCTGGCGCAGTTCGCGTTCCACCTTGAGGCGTTCCATGTCGGCCGGGTTGGGCTCGTAGCCCAGGGTCTTCACACCGCGCACTGCGGCTTCGAGCCAGACAAGGCGGCGGAAGTCTTCGCTGCCCGCGACCCGCAGGGACCGCCAGTTGCGGGCTTCGGCCACATCAACCATGGAGCGGGCCACCGAGGG
>NZ_JBFJMY010000670.1:0-1706 GCF_041633695.1 Hydrogenophaga sp. | reverse complement strand
TCTCGGTGCCCGCTTCATCGGCATCGCGGAAGATGTAGTCGCCCTTGCTGCCCGAGCGCGCGTCGTTGTCCTTCTCGAAATACGCCCTGGGGAACGCCGTGGCCCGAATGCGGTTGAACTCGGTCTCGCAGTGCTGCTCCAGGGTTTCGCCCACCATCTTGGTCGACAGGCGCGCCTTCATGTCGCGCAGGCGCTCGATCGCCTCGTCGCGGTCTTTGATCTGGGTTTCGTATTTGTCTTTCAGCGACTTCTCTGCGAGCTGCTTTTCCAGCTCGGCCCGCGAAAGCCCGTTCTTCAGTTCGTCGCGCTCCCGCTCCACCACGCTCACCGCTTCGGTGATCGCGAGCGTCTGCGCAACGGCAATGGCGTCGAGCTGGGCCTTCAGGCTCTGGATTTCCGCATCCTTGGCCGCAGCCGCCGACTGCAGGCCGTTCACCAGCTTGGCGTCGGCCAGCTCGGTGGCGGCCTGTTGGTCGCGCTTGGCCTGCGCCAGTTCGCTGGCGAGCGCGTCGCGCTGCTTTTCCACCGCGCTCAGGGCTTCGGCCACGGCGAGCTTGCGGGCGGTTTCACCGGCATCCAGCTTCGCCTTCAGGCCTTGTATTTCGGCGTCTTTGCCCGCGGCCGACTTCTGAGATTCACTGGCCAGCTGCGACCTGGCCAGCTCGACGGCGTTGAGCTTGTCTTGCTCGGCCAACGCCAGCCGGTCGTGCAGCTCCTGCTCGAACTTGCCGTCGCGAACCTGCTTCAGGATGTCGGCGTACCCGGCCTCGTCCACCTTGAAGGCCTTTTTGCAATGGGGACAGATGATTTCGTGCATGGCTGCTTCGTTCCTCCCGCCATCGGCGGAATCTGCTTGTATACCGGCAAGTTACCGGCTGGCCGCCATGTTAACCAGCCCTTTGGGTCACAGATTAGAAGGCGTGAGGCGGTCGAGACAGCGCCGCCAACTGTGAGGACAGAAAGCCAACCAAGCCCGGCGGCAAAAGGCCAGGCCTGGCCCCGAATTCACGCATTCACTGCGTTCGCTCGTTGTGATCAGGGTTGATCGAGATCCTCTGCCAACAGCGGCGCGTCAGGCCCCTTCTTGCGGGCCGCCTGCACGCGCCCGAACGTGCTGTCCAGCAGGTGCGCCAATTTTTTCGCAGCGCCATGCACCGCCTGATCTTGCGTTGCGGCATGTTCGGTGACCGCAACAGGTTGCCGGCGTTCGAGGCGGGCTTCCAGCATGCAGCGATGGTCATGCGCGCCACCCTTGTCGGCGTTTTCGTCGCTCAGATGCACTTCCACCCGGGTGATGTGGTCCTTGAAATGCCCCAGCGCCTGTTCCACCGTCTTGCTGACGTGCGCGGCCAAACGATCATGGCCGTCAATATGGGCACCGGTGTTCAGTTGAATCTTCATAGGGCTCTCCTGTGGGTTGGGGTTGGTGGGTTGTTGCACGCTGCCAGGCACCTGAAACCGCGTTTGTTTTTTTCATTCATGGCTTCCCGGGTACCTTCAAGCGCTCCACTCCATACTACAGATCCGGGCCGGTGAAGTAACACCCGTTCGCCCTGAGCCTGTCGAAGGGCTCGCCTGGGTGTGGGTGGGGGCTTCGACAAGCTCCGCCCGAACGGAAGGGATTCCAGCCTGGGCGGAAGAACACCCGTTCGCCCTGAGCCTGTCGAAGGGCTCGCCTGGGTGTGGGTGGGGGCTTCGACAAGCTC
>NZ_JBFJMY010000669.1:0-1708 GCF_041633695.1 Hydrogenophaga sp. | reverse complement strand
GGCGCGCACGCTCACCAGCGTCAACGCCAAGCCCATCGTCGCGACCATGACGCGCACGGTCAGTGCGAGCGGCATGGACTGGGCCACGTTGGCGGCAGCCGGTGTGCTGACGATTGTTCCCGGTGCCATCGTGATCTGGTTCGTGCGCCACTACATCGCCAAGGGCTTCGCCATGGGCCGGGTGTGAAGACCCCCCCGCCGCGCTTCGCGCGACCCCCCAGGGGGGCGCCGCTGGCGGCCCGGCAAAGCCGGTTCCGCGGCGGCCTGGGTGGGAGCGTCTGTGTTCAAAGGGTATTGGAGAACTCAAATGTTTAACTGGATGGCCTGGACTCTGCCTGTGGCGGTGTTTTTCACCTGCATCGTGCTCATGCTCATCGGCATGACGGTGTGGGAGATCAAGTCGCCCACCGTGATGCGCAAGGGCTTTTTGCCCATCGCCACGACGCGGGGCGACCGCCTCTTCATCGGCCTGCTCGGTGCGGCCTACATCAACCTGGCCTTCATCGGCATGGCCGGCTGGTTCACCCAATGGCTTTCGCTGGAGCAAGAGCCCAGCATCTGGATCAGCTTCGTCGCGTCCATGGTGTGGCTGGCGGTGGCGATGCGCAAGGGCTGATCGTTTTTCCTGGAATTCGGCCCATTGCTTCCCCAGGGTCGAGCGTCCATTTTTCTGCTGGGGAAGCTCATTGACTGAGGAGACAACATGAAAATGCGCCATTCCGCGCTGGCCATCGCAGCCATGCTGGCCATGGGTGCCCATTCGACCTGGGCCGACGAGGCCGCAGCCAAACGCTGGGTCGACAGCGAGTTCCAACCTTCGACGCTGAGCAAAGACCAGCAAATGGCCGAGATGAAGTGGTTCATCGATGCCGCCAAGAAGCTCAAGGCCAAAGGCGTGAACGAGATTTCGGTCGTGTCCGAAACCATCACCACGCACGAGTACGAATCCAAGACCCTGGCCAAGGCCTTCACCGAGATCACCGGCATCACCGTCAAGCACGACCTGATCCAGGAAGGTGACGTGGTCGAGAAACTGCAGACCTCGATGCAGTCGGGCAAGTCGATTTACGACGGCTGGATCAGCGACTCCGACCTGATCGGTACCCACTACCGCTACGGCAAGGTCATGAACCTGACCGACTACATGGCCGGCAAGGGCAAGGAATGGACCAACCCCGGTCTGGACCTGAAGGACTTCATCGGCACCAGCTTCACCACCGCGCCCGATGGCAAGCTCTACCAGTTGCCCGACCAGCAGTTCGCCAACCTGTACTGGTTCCGCGCCGACCTGTTCGCGCGCAAGGACTTGAAAGACAAGTTCAAGGCCAAGTACGGCTACGACCTGGGTGTTCCGCAAAACTGGAGCGCCTACGAAGACATCGCCGAGTTCTTCACCAACGACGTGAAAGAAATCGACGGCAAGCCGATCTACGGCCATATGGACTACGGCAAGAAAGACCCCAGCCTGGGTTGGCGCTTCTCCGATGCCTGGCTGTCCATGGCCGGCACCGCCGACATCGGCATCCCCAACGGCAAGCCGGTCGACGAGTGGGGTATCCGCGCTTCCGCCGATGGCTGCACGCCGCTGGGCGCTTCGGTCTCGCGCGGTGGGGCCACCAACTCGCCCGCCGCTGTCTACGCGCTCACCAAGTACGTGGACTGGATGAAGAAGTACGCGCCGAAAGAAGCCACGGGCATGACCTTCGGT
>NZ_JBFJMY010000668.1:0-1710 GCF_041633695.1 Hydrogenophaga sp. | reverse complement strand
TGGCGCGCACCGACACCGGCAGCTCGTGGCCACCAAAAGGCGTGTGCTTGCCTTGGCTGCACAAGGCCTCGGGGGTCACGGTCCAGGGCTTGTCGGTGTCGAAGATGCACAGGTCGGCCACACCCCCCACCGCCAGGCGGCCCACACTGGCTTGCAAGGTGCCCAGGCTGTTGCCCAGCACGCTTTGCGGGCCGCTGGTCAGCACCGCCAGCGCCCGCATCAGGTCCAAGCCGTCTTGTTGCGCCCATTTGCAGGACAGGCCCAGCAACAGCTCCACGGCGGTGGCGCCGGGTTCGGCTTCGGCAAAGGGCAGGATCTTGGCGTCGCTCTCGACCGGGGTGTGGTCGGACACCAGGGCGTCGATGCTGCCGTCGGCCAGACCGGCGCGCAGGGCATCGCGGTCGCGCTGCTGCCGCACCGGGGGCTGCAGGCGCAGGCGGCTGTCGTAGTAGCCCATGTCCACGTCCACCAGGTGCAGGTTGTGCACGCTCACATCGCAAGTCACCGGCAGGCCTTCGGCCTTGGCCTGGCGCACCAGCTCGAGCCCGGCGGCGCTGCTGATGCGGCACAGGTGCACCCGCCCGCCTTTGCCTTCGTTGGCTTTGCCCTTGCCCTGCGCGGCGCGCATCAGTTCGAACAAGGTGTGCAGCGCGATGGTTTCGGCCAGCACCGGGATACCGGCCAAGCCCATGCGGGTCGCCAGCGGCCCGCTGGCGGCCACGCCCTTGCCCATGTAGAAGTCTTGCGGCCGCAGCCACACGGTGTAGTCAAAGGTGGCCGCATATTGCAGCGCGCGCTGCAACACCTGGGTGTTGACGATGGGTACCTCGGCCTGGCCAAAGCCGATGCAGCCGGACTCGGTGAGCTCGGCCATTTCGGTCAACACCTCGCCTTGCAGGCCGCGCGTGAGCGCGCCCAGCGGGAACACGCGCGCCAGGTGCAGTTTTTCGGCGCGGAACTTGAGCATGTCGACCAGGCCGGGTTCGTCCAGCACCGGGTCGGTGTCGGGCGGGCAGACCAGCGAGGTGACGCCACCGGCCACCGCCGCCGCCATCTCGCTCTCCAGCATGCCGGCGTGTTCCTGGCCCGGTTCGCGCAGGCGCACCGCCAGATCCACCAAGCCCGGCGCCACCACGCAACCCGCAGCATCCAGGGTGCGGTTGGGGTGGAAGTCGTCACCGATCTGGCCGATGGCGATGATGCGCCCGGCGGCGATCGCCACATCGGCCATTTCGTCGCGGCCGGTCGCCGGGTCCATGACGCGACCGTTCTGAATCAGGATTTTCATGCTGCTGTTGCTTCCGTGGGTGTGTCTTGCGCCAGAGACAGAATGTGTTCCAAAGCCTGCACCAGCCGCTCGCACTCCGCCTGGGTGCCGATCGATATGCGCAGCCAGTCCACGATCCGGGGCTGCGAAAAATGCCGCACCAGGATGTGCTGCTCGCGCAGCCGAGCCAGCAAATGCGGCGCGGGCGCGCTGCGGTGGCGGGTCAATACAAAATTGGCCTGGGACGGCAGGGTCTCAAAACCCAGGCGCCCCAGCGCCGCCACCAACCAGGTCCGGCTGGCCATGGTCCATTGCCGGGTTTGCTCCAGGTAGGCGCTGTCTTCCATTGCCGCTTGCGCGCCGGCCAGTGCCAGGCGGTCCAGCGGGTAGGAGTTGAAACTGTTCTTGACCCGCTCCAGGCCCTGGATCAGCGCCGGCTGCGC
>NZ_JBFJMY010000667.1:0-1714 GCF_041633695.1 Hydrogenophaga sp. | reverse complement strand
TACCCTCACACGGATTAGCCTTGGACCGCATGGAATCGATGGTACCGAAGTCCCTCCGGCCTATGGCTGTGAGTTGGCCACAAACTATGCGACGGCATCACTGTCAATGATGGTCGCAGAACTTTGCCTGGAAACAGAAGACGCTGATTTGGTGGCCATGAGCTTGGTCATTCACAACTGTGCGCTCAAGATTCGTGAGCAGATTAGGCAAGCACAGAAGAAAATCTCGGGTGACTCACCACGAGAAAGGCTCCTGATGCGCAAGGCGGCACAGCGTGAATCTCGGGCTAGGCCACGGAGAACCTTCCGCAGATCGTGATACCCAGTTGCAATGCCATCTCTCGGACTACGCGGCCTTCGCCGAACTTCCCTGACGCGGTAGGCTGCCCTAACAACGTCATTGGCGAAAGACCGGATTTGGCCGACAGCGGCCAGGAGCAGACACCCCGGGTACTCCCTTCATTGACACCACCCCACGCGCGCCAGAAGGTGCACGACTCATCTGCCTGCCTTTGTCTCGGAGTCGCATCATGCCCACCAGCCAGCACCAGAAAACCAACCCAAACCGCCAAGTCCGCCTCAAATCCCGCCCCACCGGCATCCCGCAAGCCGAGCATTTTGAAATCGTCGAAGCGCCGGTGGCCGAGCCGGCTGAGGGCCAGGTGGTGGTGCGCAACCTCTACCTCTCGGTGGAGCCCGCGATGCGCGGCTGGGTGAACAGCGTGGGCAATTATTCGGAGCCGGTGCCTGTTGGCGCCGTGATGCGCTCGTTCACCGTGGGGCGTGTGGTGGCTTCGCGCAGCGCGGCTTACAAGGTGGGCGATGTGGTGGCGGGCATGTTGGGCTGGCAAGACTATGCGGTGGTGGATGCCTCGGCCATCGAGCGGCGGGTGGACGAGGCGAACGGCTTGCCGATTTCCACGGCTCTGGGCGTGCTCGGTATCAACGGGCTCACGGCGTATTTCGCGCTGCTCGAGGTGGGGCAGCCCAAGGCGGGCGAAACGGTGTTGGTGTCCACGGCGGCGGGCTCGGTGGGTTCGTGCGTGGGGCAGATTGCCAAGATCCAGGGTTGCCGCACGGTGGGCATTGCAGGCGGGCCAGTCAAAACCGCGCAATGTGTTGACGAGTTCGGGTTTGACGCGGCGATCGACTACCGGGCCAACGAAGGCGAGCAGCTGGACGCCGCGATTGCGGCGGCCTGCCCCCAGGGCATTGATGTGTATTTTGACAACACGGCGGGCGCGATCAGCGACGCGGTGCTCAAGCACCTGGCGGTGGGTGCGCGGGTGGTCGTTTGCGGCACTGCGTCCGTGGCTTCATGGAACCCGCCGCCGCAGGGGCCGCGGGTGGAGCGGCACCTGCTGGTGAAGCGGGCGCGCATGCAGGGTTTTTTGATCTTCGATTACGCAGACCGTTATCCCGAAGGCATGAACGCCCTGACCGGTTGGCTGAAAGACGGCCTGATCCGCTACCGCGAAGACGTGCTGGATGGCATGGAGGCCGCGCCCGATGCGATTGCGGGCCTGTACCGGGGCGAGAACCTGGGCAAGCGGCTGATACGGCTGGCGGCGGAGTAAGCGGGCAGCAGTCGAAGTCGGCGCGGCCGTCAACCCTTGCGCGGGAGCGCAAACGGGTTCAACACCTTCACGCCAAAGCCCTTGAAGTCCGCAACGTTGCGCGTAACCACCGTGAGGTGGTGCACCTGCGCGGTCGC
>NZ_JBFJMY010000666.1:0-1720 GCF_041633695.1 Hydrogenophaga sp. | reverse complement strand
GGCGGTCCGGTCGCGGATGTCGCCTTGCACCAGGCGGACAGTGCGGCCGGTGATTTTTTCCACCCGCGCCAGCGATTCTTCGCTGGCGTTGCAGAAGTTGTCGAACACGGTCACGTCCTGGCCGGACTCGAGCAACTCGACGCAGGTGTGTGAGCCGATATAGCCGGCGCCTCCGGTTACAAAAATCATAGGGGTTCCATTCTGCGGAGCGGGTGGGCAGAGCGTACGCGCGAGGGCGCACCGGTCAACCCGGGTCAGGACCGCCCCGGCTTTGTGCAGCGAGCGGCATCGGCCCCGATTTTTGCACAGGCGCGTGGCCGTTCGAGGCTTTGCGCTGCGCGCGCCGTGCTGACCCGGGCGCACCACCGCTCGTTATCATGCGGCAGGTACAAGGCAGAGAGCAAAAGACAACGAGGAATTGGGATATGGAGCGAGTCGATGCGGTCGTGGTGGGCGCAGGCGTGGTGGGCCTGGCGGTGGCGCGGGCCCTGGCCCTGGCCGGGCGGGAGGTGGTGGTGCTCGAACGCGAGGCCGCCATTGGCACCGGCACCAGTTCACGCAACAGCGAAGTGATCCACGCCGGCATTTATTACCCCACAGGCTCGCTCAAGGCGCAGCTGTGCGTGCAAGGCAAGGCCATGCTCTACGCCTACTGCGCCGAACGGTGGCTTTCGCACCGGCGCTGCGGCAAGCTCATCGTGGCCAACACACCCAGCCAGCTCGCGGGTTTGCCGGGTATCGAGGAACGGGCGCGGGCCAATGGGGTGGACGATCTGGTGCTGTTGACCCGCGAACAAGCGCAAGCGCTGGAGCCGGCGCTGCAATGCCTGGCGGCGCTGCATTCGCCGTCCACCGGCATCGTGGACAGCCATGCCCTGATGCTCAGCCTGCAAGGCGATCTGGAGAACGCGGGTGGCTTGGTGGCCTTGCACAGCGAAGTCGCGCACATGCAGGTGTTGCCAGAAGGCCTGGCTCTGGAAATGCGCGACGGCACGCAACTGCAGGCCAGTACCGTGGTGAATGCCGCTGGCCTGGACGCGTGCGCGCTCGCTCAACGCACACAGGGCTTGACCCGCCAGCAAGTGCCAACCGCCTATTTCGCCAAAGGCAATTACTTCACCTTGAGCGGTCGTTCGCCGTTCACGCACCTGATCTATCCGGCTCCGGAGCCCGACAAACACCTGGCGGGCCTGGGCGTGCACCTGACCCTGGACCTGGGTGGTCAGGCCAAGTTCGGACCGGACGTGCAGTGGACCGATTCGGCTCAGGACTTGCAGGTCGACCCGGCCCGGGGCGACGCGTTTTACGCCGAAGTCCGGCGCTATTGGCCCGGACTGGCCGACGGCGCTCTGCAGCCCGGCTACGCCGGCATGCGCCCCAAGATCAGCGGCCCCGGTGAACCGGCCGCAGACTTTCTTTTCCAGGGGCCTGAAGCGCACGGCGTGCCGGGTCTGGTCCACCTGTTCGGCATCGAATCGCCGGGTCTGACCAGTTGCCTGGCCATTGGCGAGCACGTGCGCAAGTGCCTGGTCTAGCCGCTGTTTCCACGGGGCTCGCGTCGCCACGCCCGGGCTGATCGGGCGCTGGCCGTGTGCTGGTCGAGTCTGGGCGAATCGGTCAGCGCGCGGCGTTCGAAGTCCGTTTGGCGTGTTGCTGGATCGCCATAGCCGCCTCCCGCACCAGGGCCGGGCCTTTGTAAATCAGGCCGGTATAGATTTGC
>NZ_JBFJMY010000665.1:0-1724 GCF_041633695.1 Hydrogenophaga sp. | reverse complement strand
TTGCATCAGCGGGCCGTCCTCCACCGGATCGAACAGGCCCAGCGGCGACTCGTTCACCGGCGAGCCCTTGAGGGCGTAAAACGGCACGTCTTGCATCAGCGCTTTCAGGCGCTCGGCGATCGAACTTTTGCCGCCCCCCACCGGGCCCAGCAGGTAAAGAATTTGTTTCCGTTCTTCCAGCCCTTGTGCGGCGTGGCGGAAGTAGCTGACCACTTGCTCGATCGCTTCTTCCATGCCGTAGAACTCGGCAAAAGCCGGGTAGATCTTGATGACCTTGTTGGCAAAGATGCGCGAGAGCTGGGGGTCGTTGCGCGTGTCCACCATTTGCGGCTCGCCAATGGCCTTGAGCATGCGCTCGGAGGCGGTGGCGTAAGTCAAGGGGTTGCGCTTGCACTCGGTCAGATAGTCTTCGAGCGACATTTCTTCTTCGCGGGTGCGCTCATAGCGAGCCGAAAAACTGTTGATGATGTCCATGTGACCTCCTGGCAGCAAGCTCCATAGGGCGGTGTCACACCGGCGCGACACCTCGATGCGTCGAAAAATCCTGGCTTTTCGAGTCCTGCATCGGAATCTGCAAATGCCTACTGCTTGGACTCGGTCCGGTACCAACAGGTTCGCTCAAACATCCTCAACCGGTGCCACCAATAAAGCCAATTTCTGGGGTCAGTTTGGGCCTTGTGGTGGACGGTGCATCGGCCTCGACTTTGATGCGTCCTTCGCACCATCCTACGCGGTACATCGCACCATGTGGCGTCTGTGGTGTAAAGCAAGCGATGTTCGGACTCTGTTGGTTGTATATACGTGACGAAGTTTGCGTTGGATGTGGTGACAAGCTACTGACACCACGTTGTCAGCAGGGGGTTCACACAATCGCTTTTCCACCACTTTTTTAGGAAACGACGATGGCACATGCATTGAACTGGTTTGAAATTCCCGTGTCCGATATGGACCGCGCAGCGCGCTTCTACGCCACCCTCACCGGGCACGCTCTGAAGCGCGAAGCCTTTGGCGGACCGGGCGATGAAATGGCGGTGTTTGAGCACGGCGACGACGGCGTGGGAGGCGCCTTGATGAAAAGCGCGCAGGCGGAACCCGCCGCGCAGGGCACCGTGGTGTATCTCAACACCGGGCCGCAGCTGGACGCCTGGTTGGCCCGTGTGCCAGCAGCGGGCGGCGAAGTCGTGGTGCCCAAAACCGCCTTGCCACCCGGCATGGGCTTTTTTGCCCAGTTGCTGGACAGCGAAGGCAACCGGGTCGGCCTGCACCAACCGGGTTGAGCATGGGCAGCAGCAACTGCTGGATCGCCGTGGCCAGTGCCGAACACGCGCTGCGTGGCCGCGACCACCAACCCACGGGCTTCATGCAGGTCTGCCATGGCAAGCGCGCGCCCCTGGCCCGCGTGTGTTCGGGCGACTGGGTGGTTTACTACGCACCGGCCCAGACCATGGGCGGCAAAGACCGGCTGCAAAGTTTTGTCAGCCTGGGGCGGGTGGTCGCCGGCGAGCCATATCCGGTGGACATGGGCGGGGGCTTTGTGCCCTTCCGCCGCGATTTGGTCTATGTGTCGGCGCAGGCCGCGCCCATCACACCGCTGCTGGACCGTTTGCAGTTTGTGGAAAACCGCGAGCGCTGGGGCTACCCGTTTCGCTTTGGCCTGTTTCAGATTCCAGCTGCCGATATGCGGCTCATCGCCCGGGCCATGCGGGTTGACAGCGCAGCCCTGG
>NZ_JBFJMY010000664.1:0-1733 GCF_041633695.1 Hydrogenophaga sp. | reverse complement strand
CCCTTTTCGGACAAGTCGGGCGGTGCCTATTTGCTCACGGCCGAGTCGATGGGCGAAGCCCGTGCGCTGGCACAAAGCGATCCGCTAATTGCCCATGGCACGTCGACCTTCAAAGTCTGGGAATGGCTGGCTCAGATGAGCATCACTCCCGAAGGCCCAGCGGGGGTGAGTAGTAGACATTTGCGACGGTGAATTTCTGCGCACGGCCGGACCGGCCCTAGCGGCCTGCCCGGCCGTACACCGGTACTGCCAGTGCCTCGTAGCCGGCGCTCACGTCGAAGAGTTCTTCGTCGATGGCCCGTTGGCGCAGGCTGTGGAAACGGGCTTGCAAGTCGGTCAGCAATTCGTCGATGTTTTTGTCGGCGCGCTGCATGGCGGCCAGGCGGCTGGCGTTTTCGCTGGTCAGCGATTCGGCGCAGGCCTGGAACAGCGAAATGAACAGGTACTCGCGCACCAGTGCGCGCAGGGTGGCGCCGTCCTGCCCCATCACCTCGGGCAGGCAGTGGTTGGGCCAGCGCTTTTGAACCAGCTCCGTTTGCCAGTGCGCGTCCAGCGGCAGCAGGCGCCGGCAGGTGGGTTCGTACAGCGCGCCGGGCAGGGGCCGGTTGTGGAACACGAGCATGTGTGGCGCGGCGAGTTGCGCCGGGTGGGTTTCGGTGTCGAACTGGAGTCGGCCCACCAAGGGCGCGATGGCGCCCACCGTGTTGGGTACGTCGTAGCTGCCGAGCAGTGGCAGACCCGCACTCTCCAGGCGGGCACGCACCCGCTCGCCCACGGCCCAGACCAGCGGCTGGCCGGGCAGGCGGGCCAGGGTTTGGATGGCGTGTTCGGCCAGCACGTCGTTGAACTGCCCGACCAGCCCTTGGTCGGAACCGAAGACCACGGCGCCCACACCGCCTGCTGTATGCCGGGCAGCGGCCACGGGTGTGCTCGGCGGGGTGGGCTGGGCTTGTTGTGCGCGCAGACAGGCGCCCAGGCCCAGGTCCACCGCCTCGTGGTAGTGGGCCAAGGCCCGCACGGCGGCTTCGTACTGGCTGATGCTCGAAGCGGCCAGCGCCCGCATGGTGCGCACCACCGACTGCAGCTCGGTGGCGCTGCCGATCTGGCGTTGCAGACTGGCGGTGGAATCGCTCATGCCGGGGCCAGTTTTGCATCCCCGGCGGCGGGTGCGGCCTGGGGCTGGAAGCGCGCCAGTGTCTCGCGCAGCAGCGCCACCAGGGCCTGCTGGTCGTCCTCGCTGGGCTTGCTGGCGCTGGCCAGCCGGGCCAACAGCGCAGCGGCGATGTGCGCCACCGCCGCGCGCACCGCCTTTTCGGCCTGCGGCATTTGCTCCAGCGGCACGGCGTCGAACAGGTGGGCGGTGAGTGCTTGCAAGATGGCGATCTGCTCGGGCACCGGCACCGGGTCGGATTCCGGTTGCATGAGGCAGGCGCGTATGCGCTTGCCGTGTTCGATGGCGTTGCGGCTGGGCGCATCGAGCCTCGCGCCGAAGCGCGAGAAGGTTTCCAGCTCTTCGAACTGCGCGTAGGCCAGCTTGAGGTCGCCCGCCACGGCGCGAAAGCCGCCGAGCTGGGCTTTGCCGCCCACGCGCGACACCGACTGGCCCACGTCCACGGCAGGCAATACGCCCAGTTCGAACAGGCTCGGGGAGAGGTAGATCTGGCCGTCGGTGATGGAGATCAGGTTGGTCGGGATGTAGGCCGACATGTCCTGCCCTTCGGTCTCGATGATGG
>NZ_JBFJMY010000663.1:0-1748 GCF_041633695.1 Hydrogenophaga sp. | reverse complement strand
CTTGCGTCGCTTGCAGCTTGCCAACCGTGACCGCCGTGCTGGCCACGTCGGCGCCACACCCTGCCAGAAGTCCGACAACGACCGCTGCAACAAATTTGAGCTTCAACATACCTGGCTCCAGAAATGGGCAAAGTACCATCTTAGTGCGCCCGTCCGTTCGGCGCCGTGTGAATGGGCCGGGTTTAAATGTGGCTCCGTGGCCCAAGAAAACGGGGCCACGATGCAGCAGAACACGTTTTCACCCGAGCTTCGTGAATCCGTCGCCAGCATGTTGGGCGGCTGCCTGATCCCGGAGGATCTGAAATTTGCAACAGCCCGAGCCGCCCGGCTCTACCTGGGCGTGCTGACGAACCTGGCCGCGGCTTCGTTGGCCGCTGCTACCGCCGCATCCAGCGTGCTTCCATTGACCAAGGCCGCAGCCAGATGCCCGACAAAGGTATCGCCCGCGCCCAGCGTTGCAATCACCTGCACGGGCTTGCCAGCCAAGTGCTTGGACAGGCCTCTGGTGTCGGTCCACGCCACGCCATGCGGACCAGCGGTGACCACCACCGTGATGCCCAGCCTGGTCTGCAAATCCAAACTGGCACACGCTGCCGACAGCAGATCGGTCACGGGCGCTGCCCCCATCATTTCCGCCTCCACCGCGTTCACCACCAACAGACTCACACCTGCCAGATCCTCTGGCTCGAGCGCCCGAAACGGGGCCGCATTCAAGATCACAGGGCGGTTCAGCGTTGCCATGTAACGCGCGGCGGCCGTGTTGACCGGTCTGGGCACTTCGTTCTGAAGCACCAGGGCAGAGGACGCCGCCAGCGCATCGACCCATTGGGCAACATCTGCTGTATCCAAGGTCGCGTTCACGCCCGACACCACCACGGCCGCGTAATCGCCACCGCTCTCCGAGGTCACCACGCACATGCCCGAGCGAGCGTCGGCGACCTGTTTGACGCCACTCACGTCCACCTGGTGTTGGCGCAGGTGTGCCAACAAGGGGGCTGAAAAATCATCGGTGCCCGTGGCACCCAGCATGCGCGTCGCAACGCCTGCCCGAGCGCATGCCACCGCCTGGTTAAGACCTTTGCCACCCGGAATCGGCTCCCAGCGATTGCCCATCAGCGTCTCGCCCAACAGGGGAAGCCTGGGCGCATGAACCACGATATCCAGATGAAGACTGCCCAATACGGCGATGGAAGGCGACATGGCTACTCGAACAAAGAAGGTTGGAGGTGCATAGGCGGAACTTGCTGCGCGTCAGCGGTAGAGCGCATGGTCCCATGAAAACCGGTGAGCACACCGCACCCGGCTTCGCGTTGCGCGGACACATCACGTTCTACCGGCGCCCGTCCCGGATCGCCGCGAAGTAGTCGATGGCCCCGATCTGGCCGCCCTTCAGGGCTATCTGCGTGCCGTTCAGCGCCGGGTTGTCGCTGTGCGCGGTGCACAGCGGCGAGCCCGGCGTGCGAGGCAGGGGCATGGCCACGGTGAGTGCGTAGACGTCGAGCTCGCGCAAGGCGTGGCTGGAGGTGTCGCCACCGGCCACCACCGCGCGCTTGAGTCCGCCGTGGTCCACCAGATCGCGCAGCAAGCGGCCGAGCCGCTGACCAATGGCGTGCGGCTCGGCGTCGTCGAAACGTTCGGCCGCCGTGTCCGGCCCCAGCGCTGTGTACGCGATGACGCTGCGTCCGGCGTCCAGCGCCTCACAGGCCTGAGCCAGCACAACCGCCTGCTCGGCGCATCCCGCGCCGGCG